>JAXJVX010000335.1:0-10078 GCA_036308305.1 Acutalibacteraceae bacterium
GAGCTTGACATATAGTCGCTGTTGATGAAATCAGCAGAAGCAATTGCAAATACATACGAGCTTACTGCATTGCCTGTTGATGAGTCCTCTTGAGAGTAAGTACTGAGTATAGAGGCGGAGTATTTTGCCTCGTTAGTTACAGCATCGTCTGCAGTCCAATCGTCATCAACACCTCTCGGACGGATGACAGTTGTATCGGAAGTAGTAAGCAACTCCTCGGTCTGGCATTTTCCGTTTTGTTCAAATGCTACCGACATAGGTCGGAGATTGTCTGAGATGAAGATCAATGATGAGTTGAGATCCGCTGTGAATTCCGATTCTGTTGTATAAAGTCCCATTGCTGTGTTTGAGGTAGAAAGATGATTTGTGCTGTCCGTTTCGTAAACAGTACCGCTTTCAAATTTAATTCCCCATTCAAGCAGGAAACTTTCAAGGTTGGGCAGATCCTGCTGTGCACCCGATGCAAAATACATAAGACCTTTTGAAAGCGAGTCATTACGCAAAAAATCGTCTATCTTATCAAGATCGTCTTCGCTCATATCGAAGGTGGGAGCACAAAGGATAATAATATCCGTTTCCTCGGGAATGTCCTCACTTGTAAGATCGGATATTGTAGTGAAGTCGTAGTTGTTTGCTTTCAGCAGAGTCTCAAGCTCGGTGATATCAGATGTACCGTAGCCGGAAATAACAACTATATTGTCCTGCTGCTCTGCAGATACATAATACAAGGCAGATGTTACCGCCGTTTCAACAGTCGATCCTGTAATGGTATAAGAATAGCTGTCAGACTGCTCGAGTTGATACAGATCCTCCGGGTAGAGTATCTTATGCCGCGTCTGTTCCTTGCCTGCCGAGTTTGTAAATGTGCATTCTACAATCATATCACCGTAGAACATACTTTCATTGGCATAGGTATCTGCATATTCATCAAAAGCAGGGGTCTGCGGATCAATGAATTGAAGTGTGATATTGTCGTTCAGCTTTTCATAGGTTTTAAGTAGTTCTATCGTTTGTGAAAGATATTTTCCGCCTGTTTCATCGCTGTAATAATAGTAACTGGCCATATATTCAAGATATTCGCCACCGGTGTAAAACTCTTCAGTTCCGGCAACGGTGATAACGATATCTTTATCAACTGCTTTAATATATTCCTTGTTTTCTTCTGTAATAGTGTAGCTTTTTGAAGAAGTAAAGTCGATATTCAGCGCCGCAATTCGCTGCGAAAGTGCAGTTGCAAGTATGTTTACAAGCACGATACATACTATGAAAACGGCGATCATCACTGTTGACATAGTGCTGTACTTAAATCCCGGCTTTTTGTAAAAAGGTGTGGTGTTATTGACCTTTGTTTTCTTATTGCGTTTCATATTCTGACCTCCTTTATGCCCAACGCTTTCTGTCTATCGCACGGACAGTCAAAAACAGAAATACTACAATAATGCTTATAAAGAAAATCGCATTTCCCACATCAAAAATACCGTCGGTAAAGGTGTAGTAACGGTCAGAGAAGGATATCCAATCGCAAACAACTGTAACGATAGCATTATCAAAAAGAGTGGATACAGTATCAAGCAGCATAAGCATAAATGAAACAGCAAAGCTGCCTACCGCTGCAACTACCTGACTTTCGGTAAGTGCACTGATGAATACGCCGATAGCGATAAGCGAGCCTGCAAAAAGCTCGATGCCTATGATATTACCAAGGAATATCATAATGTCCGGTGATGCACCGAAGAAGTAAAATACAAAATTATAAACTGCCATAGCAGCAACGAATATTGAGAAGAAGGAAAGACACGCAATATACTTGCCGATAACTACCGATGCCACGCTAACAGGTGAGGTCATAAACAACTGATCGGTCTTTTGCTTCTTTTCTTCGGAAAAGCATCTCATAGTGATTATTGGGATAACAAAGAAGATGATAGTTATCATAGCATTAAAAAGATATGTAAGATCAGCATATCCCGTCTGTATCAATGCATGATAATATATACCGCCGAAAAGCATAAGTGCTGTAAGAATGATATATCCCAGCGGTGAAGTAAAGTAAGCACGAAGCTCACGCTTAATTATCGCTTTCATTTTCTGTTACCTCCTTGTCTGTTTCATTACTGCGCTTATTCAGTGAGCGTGCGAGCGCATCTGCATTAGAGGTTTCGTCGGTAAGACGAAGGAATATATCCTCAAGCGTCATTTCGTTGCTCTTCATCTGAAGCATCGTCCAATTATTGTTTGCAATGCAGTTGAACACCTGCTTGCGTATATCGTAGCCGACAACCGGATCGACTGTGAATTCGCAGATGCCGCCGCTGCCTCGTACAAAGCTGACTGATTTAACGCCGGAAATGTTGCCGAGCGCTGACTTGATCTTGCTTTCATCGCCTTCAACAATAATTGAGAGAGAATGGTCATCAGACATGGTGTTTGAAAGATTTTCAGGAGTATCGTTTGCTATCAGTTTGCCTTTGTTGATAATAATAACACGGTCGCAAACAGCCTGAACCTCTGAAAGAATATGTGAGGAAAGAATAACAGTATGCTTTTTTCCGAGCATTCTGATGAGGTTGCGTATATCAATTATCTGCTTCGGATCAAGTCCTACTGTGGGCTCGTCCAGAATAAGCACCTTAGGATTTCCGATAAGGGCCTGTGCAATGCCTACACGCTGTTTATAACCTTTGGAAAGGTTTTTAATAAGTCTGTGATATACATCCTTTATTTTAACAAGGCGGCATATTTCCTCGATATGAGGCCCTTTCGGGAGTTTTACTCCCTTCAGTTCATACACGAAGCTTAAATATTCCTTTACTGTCATATCAAGATAAAGCGGCGGCAACTCCGGAAGATAGCCGAGCTTCTTCTTTGCAGATATAGGATCGGAAAGCACATCGAATTCATCAATGGATGCACTGCCAGATGTGGCTGACAAATAGCCCGTGAGCATATTCATAGTGGTTGATTTACCGGCGCCGTTAGGCCCCAAAAATCCGAGGATCTCGCCATCATTCACAGTAAATGAAATATTATTTACCGCAAGATGTCCGCCGTAATCCTTGGTGAGGTTTTTTACCTCTATCATCGTCGTTACCTCCAAAATAAACCGCAATATGCGGATTATATTTTTGCTTTGATTATAGCACAGATCAATTATGTGTTTGTAAACTGTTTATAAATATAAAATAAATATACATAAAACAAACACTCTTTGAATAATATCATATTTAAGCCTTAAAATCAATGGTTTTGTGTGTTTTGGTGCTTGATATTTTCATGATTTATGATACAATGTTATTAAGGCATATCTGCCTTAATATTGACTTATGAGAGGTGTTTGCATTGGTATTGCGTTTTTTTATCGAGAAAAAGCGCGGGTATGATATTGAAGCGGCTAAAATCCGAAGAATGCTCGGCAGCTATATCCAACTCGGTAAAGACTGTGAGATCCGTGTATTTACACGTTACGATATAAATGATGTTGACCCATCGCTTACCCCCATTATCCGTGACAATATCCTTTCGGATTTTGCAACAGATAATGTTTATTGTGACTTTTTGCCGCTTACTAATGAATGGCATACCGTTGCAATCGCTGATAAGGACGGGCTGTTTTCATATAAAAAGCGATATGTAGCGGAGAATATGCGGCTTATATCTGAACGTGAGCTGACAATAGATACAGCAATGGTCATCGGAATATACGGTATTGGCGACAAGGCTACTCGTGACAAGATAACAAAGCTTCTGTGCGAGGAGAGTCTTTACATTAATGTGTCTGCCGAAAAGCCGATAACACCCAAAAAAGATAAAAAGGAAGAGCCGAAAGATAACGAAGCAAAGCCTTTTACCAAGAAAAACGATATTGAGATATACCAGTATGTTAAAGAAAAAGGTCTCAGTATGTCATCGGCAGAGCTTTGCTATGTGCGTGATAAGTACAAAGCTGACGGCGTTGAACCTACTGATTTTGAGATCGCTCTTATCGATAGCTGCGTAGGTAAGTTTTCCTGTACTAAAACGGTGCTTGAAAACTTTGAAATTGATGACGGACCGCTTGGCGTCCCCGTAAAGATCGCCCTTGATGAATACTATACCATCAAAGAGGAGCTGTCTAATGAAAAAGGTGTGACGCTGCGCGGCATCACTGAAACGGGAATCGCTGCATTGCAGTCCCGAGGATTGACTCGTGACCTTATTCGTGACGGTGACGGCTATGCAGTCCAGATCGCTGCAGATGATAACGGTGTTACCGATCAGTGGATAGTTCGTCTGAAGAATAAGATCAATCAAGGTTCGGGCTTCCGTGCAGATACTGCTGCGGATGTGCTTTGTGAAAGCCGTGTATCGGATTATCAGAATATCCATATATTCAATGATTACCGAAGCGATGATAACGATACAAGGCTTGTTTCCGGCAAGGAAACTATGCTGTTGCGTGAAGCGGATATGCGTGCAGAGCAATGTGCATTCAGCGGTGAAACGGTGAATGATGCAAGGATGCTTGATACAGGGCTTAAAGAGTTTGCTGAATTTACTGCTTCTCTGGGTGCTGCACCTAAATGGTCTCAAAGCCGTGCTGCTGTTTCACTGGATGACAGAATTTTTGTGCTCGGTGGTAAATACAGTATTTATGATTGTGCTCCCAACGGCGTTTATCAGCAAAAAAATCCCGAACTGAAAAAGGCAATGAAGCGCTTTTTTGCAGATTTTAATGCAGTTTCCGTAATCAAAAAATGTGTCAGCTTTGATAAAGGTGCGGCGGGTGCGTTGTACAGCATCGCAAACGGCGTTGAGATAGATGCCGACAGTATGATATACGGCAATGAGAATATTAAGCTTTTGTGTTCGCCGTGCTACCGTGTTGCGGTGGTTATTGATCCGCAAAACAGCGAAAAGCTTTATGCTGCAGCGGCGGCTGCAGGTCTTTCGCTTTGCGGTGCAGGTGTTGTAAATGAAAGTGGCAAATTCGCTGTTAGTCTCGGTAAGGATCGCTATGAGTTTGAGTACGGATTTATCAATTCTGTGCGTACTGCTGAAACAAGCGATGTTCATATATCATTTTCAGGCTCTGATGAAAAACTGAGCTTTTATATTCCTTCTGAATTGACATCTATGTCTGTAAGCGAGGCTTTTTTGGCTAATCTTACACGAAAGAATGTTGCATCGCAGCGAGGCTTTACCACGCAGTTTGATAATACCGGCGGATCAAAATCGGTTGTAATGCCTTTCGGCGGAAAAATGGGTATGTCGCCTGAAAGTGCTGCAGTATCAAAGCTTCCGGTGAGCGGCGGCAATACCAACACGGTAACTGCTATGAGTTTTGCTTCCGAACCGAGATTTACAGGTATAAGTGCATATCACGGCGCAGCCTTCTCGGTTATGGAATGTATTTCAAAAATAGTTGCCACAGGCGGAAATTCACTTGATGTCAAGCTTGGCATATCACAGTATATGTCTGAGCCGGGAAATATCCCGTCAAAGTGGGGACAGTCCGCATCAGCTCAGCTAGGTTTCTTTTCTGCTGAGATAGGAATGGGCGTGCCTATCGTATCCAATGAGTTTTATACTGTGGAAAGCAGTAATTACTCATATCCATATGGGTTTGTGTGCAATGCTTTTGTAACTGCCAAAATTAATAATATAATTCCGTCTGCTTTTGAGCAGGCAGGGTCAACGGTACTTCTTATTCCTATGCCGGTAATCGCCAAAACCGGTATGCCTGACTTTGAAAAGGCAAAGGTAATGTACCGTCAGTTGCATTATCTTTCACAGAGTAATAAGGTATTGTCATCTTGTGCTGTTGGAGCGGGAGGAGTTGCGGCAACAGTTGCGGAAATGAGCTTTGGCAATCGCTTGTGTGTAAATTTTGATGTTACCGATAAATCTATACTTTTCGGTGACCGTACCGCATCTATTATTGTGGAAACACAAAATCCGGGTGCCTTTTCGGGAATGAATACCATTATACTCGGCAAGACAGGCTTTGGCGAAAAATTCACCTTCGGCAATGAAACGGTAACGCTTAAAGAAGCTCTTAAAAAGTATGATTCACGCTCGCAAAGTGAGTATCAGGTGAGTGCAAACATAAAGGTTCCTGTTGCTAATATCAAGCCTTATTCCAAAAAGAAATCTCCTCCGCCTGAAATAAGAGTGGCAAAGCCCAGAGTGCTGATTCCTGTATTTCCCGGATTTTTCGGCGAAAATGAGGCTAAGATGAATTTTAGCGCTTACGGAGCAGAATGTGATATTCTATATGTCGATGCTAAAAATCCGAAAGAGCTTTGTATTGAGCTTATAAAGCGCATCAGAAAATCACAGATAATAATGCTTCCCGGCGGATGTGAATATACACCGTGTGAGAACTTTGTTCTTAACATTCTCAGATCCGGTGCTGTAAGTGAAGCGGTAATGAAGTTTATCGATGGACGCGGACTTATTCTCGGCACAGGCAGTGCACAGAGAATACTTTTAAAGAGCGGTCTTGTTACCAAAGGAAAGTTCAAAGCATCAGACAGCGATACGCCATATCTTGCACCGAATACATTGCTTCGTCCTGTTTCGCAGTCGGCTCGTATGCGTGTGATATCGGTGAAATCGCCGTGGATGTCCTGCCGTTCGGTGGGTGATACCTATTCTGCGCCCGTGATCGGCAGTAATATGCGGTTGATAATGGATGAGCAAACTGTTATTTCACTTGCAGAAAGCGGACAGATAGTAACGCAATATGCAAAGCCTGACGGGAATATTTCGGCTAAGCTGCCGTATAATCCGTTTGGATCAAGCTATGCAGTCGAAAGTATTTGTTCGCCTGACGGCAGAATACTTGCCTCGGCAGCAAAAATCGAGCGCTGTATCAGCGGCTGCTATGCAAATGTGCCCGGCAGCAGAAATTCGCATATATTTGAGTCGGGCGTTAAATATTTTAGCTAGGATAAAATAAATTGTCTAACCCCGTAAGAAAGGATATGATCATAAATGAAATACGCAGTAATACTTTGTGACGGTATGGCTGACCTTAAAGACAGCGAGGGAATGACCCCGATGATGCGTGCGCATAAGCCTAATATGGATATGCTCGCAAAATCCGCATATATCGGTATGTGCAAGACTGTTGCAGAGGGCTTGAAGCCTGGCAGCGATGTAGCAAATCTATCTGTTCTGGGATACGATGCACGCACCTGCTATTCAGGTCGTTCACCGCTTGAGGCGGCAAATCTCGGGATTGAGCTTGCTGATGACCAGACTGCGCTCCGTTGTAATCTCGTAACTCTTTCGGATGCTGAAAAATATGAAGACAGAGTTATGGTTGACTATTGTGGCGGCGATATTACTACTGAAGAAGCAGACGGACTTATCAAGGCACTTGATGAAGCCTTTGGCACAGAAGATCTACAGTTTTATACCGGTGTTCAGTATCGTCATTGCCTTGTTTCAAGAGGCGGAAAATTAGGTCTGGAGCTTACACCTCCGCATGATATTTCAGACCGTGTTATCGGCGAATATCTTTCAAAAGTGCCGGATGCAAAGATATACATAGATATTATGAAAAAGAGTATTGAGGTACTCGAAAATCACCCTATTAATTTAAAGCGGAAGAGTGAAGGCAAGCGGCCTGCGAATTCTGCGTGGTTCTGGGGAGAAGGAAAGCGCCCTGCTTTGCAGAAGTTTTACGATATGTTCAGCGTCAAAGGCGCTGTTGTATCGGCGGTTGATCTTATCCGCGGTATAGGTAAGCTTGCCGATATGAGTGTTGCTGAGATAGACGGTGTTACCGGATATATTGATACTGATTTTGACGGTAAGGCGCAGGCGGCAATCGACCTTTATAAGGACGGAAATGATTTTGTTTTCGTTCATCTTGAAGCACCCGATGAGTGCGGTCACAGAGGTGAAAAGGAAAACAAACAGAAGGCTATTGAACTGATAGATGAAAAAATCCTCGCCCCCGTGCTTGATTATCTTAAATCTACAGGCGAAGATTACAGAGTTCTTGTTATGCCCGATCATCCAACACCTTTGAGCCTTAAAACGCATACTTCAGAGCCGGTGCCGTTTATGATCTATGACAGTAAGAAAGACTTTGCCGGCGGCGAATTTACTGAAGACGGAGCTGCTGCAACAGGTGTTTATATTGCCGACAGCCGCCTTCTTATGCCGATGTTTATAAGTGGAGATATCAATGCTTAACAGCAAAACAGCGGTAATAACCGGCGCATCAAGAGGAATAGGCAGAGCAATAGCTCTTTCCTTTGCAAAAAATGGGTATAACATTGCAGCTGTGTATAATAAAAGTGAAGAAGCGGCAAATATTCTGAAGAATGAGATAGAAGCGTTTGGTGGCAGCGTTAAACTGTATAAAGCTGACGTTGCAGTATCAGATGAGGTTAAAAAAGCGGTAGAACAGATACTGACTGACTTTTCAACGACGGATGTGCTTGTTAATAATGCAGGTATTGCTCATTTCGGACTGGTTACAGATGTCAGTGAAGATGAATATGATCGTATTATGGATGTAAATATGAAAGGAACGTTTCTGTTTACTAAAGGTATCTTACCGAATATGATACACAAGAAAAACGGTGTTATCATCAACATCTCATCAATGTGGGGTCAGGTGGGTGCATCCTGTGAGGCTGTATACTCAGCCTCTAAAGCGGCAGTAATAGGCTATACAAAGGCGCTTGCAAAGGAAGTCGGTCCATCCGGCATAAGAGTGAATTGCATAAGCCCCGGCGTGATAGATACCGATATGATGGCAGATTTTGATGAACAGACAAAGGTTGAACTTTGTGAGGAAACTCCCATCACCCGTCTGGGAACAGCGGAGGATATTGCAAATGCAGTTGAGTTCCTTGCAAGTGAAAAAGCATCTTTTATTACCGGTCAGGTGATTTCGGTCAACGGCGGATTTGTTGTGTAGAGGTGAATGCTAATGGATTTTAAAAAGGTAGACGAAATAATAGAAAAATATAAATCTATTGGTACACCTATGGCAGACTGTGTTGTAATTTACAAAGGTAAGACTGTTTATCGTAAAAGCTACGGATACAGAGATGAAGCGAAGACGATACCTTATGATAAGGATAGCCGGTTTTGGCTGTATTCCTGCACAAAGCCTATCACCTGTACTGCTGCGATGCGTCTTGTAGAAGAAGGTAAAATGTCACTTTCAGATCCGGTATCAAAATATCTGCCGGAATTCAGTAATGTTACTGTACAAGACGAGCAAGGTGTTCATCCTGCCAAGGAAACAATGCTCATTCAGCATCTGTTTTCCATGACTGCCGGATTTACATATGATATTAATTCACCTTGCTTGAAAAAGGCACGAGAAGACAGGTCGGCAACCACTCGTGAGGTGATAAAGGCGTTGAGCGGCGACCCGTTGATTTTTGAACCAAATACTCATTTTAATTACAGCCTTTGTCACGATGTACTTGCGGCAGTGGTTGAAGTGGTATCGGGAATGAAATTCTCCGAATACCTCAAACAGTTGATTTTTGAACCGCTCGGTATGAATAATACTGCATTTCATAAAGGTAATGAGAAAATCGAAAATATGTGCGATCAGTATTATTTTGATAACGGCAAAATTATAAAGAATAACGGTGTTAACAGATATGTGCTGACTGATAATTACGAATCGGGCGGTGCAGGGCTTGTATCAACTGTTGATGATTATATGAATTTTGCTGCTTGCCTTGCAAATTACGGCATTACAAAAGACGGCTACCGTATTTTATCCCGCAGCAGCATAAATACAATGCGTACAAATTTGCTGGATGAGCAACGTATAGAGGGCTTCTGGAAGGAGAGATACGGCTACGGCCTC
Source organism: Acutalibacteraceae bacterium (assembly GCA_036308305.1). Classification (GTDB taxonomy): domain Bacteria; phylum Bacillota; class Clostridia; order Oscillospirales; family Acutalibacteraceae; genus RUG11462. The sequence goes on from JAXJVX010000335.1 coordinate 9,833, forward strand.
GGTGTAAGAACAATGATGGATCCGCCCGAAGGCTCATATGTACCTTTCGGTGAATACGGATGGGACGGCGCTGCTTGTTCGTATGTAAGCATTTCTCCAGATGATAATATTGCAATAGTATTCGGCACTCATGTGCTTGGATTTGGCAGAGGATACGAACTTCACTTCGAATTATGCAATGCAGTTCACGAAGCGATAAAAGGGGATAAATAAAAATGAAAACTGTTTTTAGATTCGTATGTATGA
>JAXJVX010000336.1:0-6824 GCA_036308305.1 Acutalibacteraceae bacterium
ATATCATCTTTCTGCCAATAACCTGGACTACATCTGCGCCCACTGCTTCGGCAATAGCTGCTGCGGTGGCTTTAGGCGACTCCTCCATAGTCTCAAGACCGCCGAGCTTGATAAGCTCACGTGCGGTGAGTGCATCATCTACCTGCTTAATAAGTGCAGGCGAAATACCGCCCTTACCTACCTGAAAAATTGCAGGCTCGTTTGTTGCCAATGATTTTAATTGTGCTCTTTGTTTACTGTTAAGCATTCTTAATATACTCCTCTAATTTAACCTGCAACGCACGAAGTGCCTTGCCTCTGTGACTTATAGCATCCTTTTCATCAGGTGTAAGCTCTGCAAAACTCTTATCGCCTACAAAGAAAAGCGGATCATAACCAAAGCCTCCTTCGCCTGACGGTGCAAAGCCAATAACTCCCTCTACGCTTCCGTTCGCCTCAATAAAATCACCGTTCGGAAACGCCACACAAACTGCACTTACAAAGCGTGCCGTTCTTTCATTTGCCGTAACATCTGAAAGTTCTGACAAAAGTTTGTTATTATTTATCTTATCATTAGTATTCTCTCCGCCGTAGCGTGCAGAATACACACCCGGAGCGCCGTTTAACGCATCAACACAAAGTCCCGAATCATCGGCAACAGCAGGAAGACCTGTTGCTTTCATCGCAGATACTGCTTTGAGCTTTGCATTTTCAGCAAAAGTAACGCCATCTTCATCCACCTCAGGGATAGTAACTCCGAGCTCGTTTTCGGTCTTGGCCTCAATACCAAGCGGTATAAGTATGCGGTTCAATTCCGCAATTTTCTTTTTATTTTTACTTGCCGTAATAAATACCATAGTTTATTCCTCGCCGAAAAGTGCAGCAGCAAAATCAGCCGGTGCAAAGGTTTGAAGGTCATCGACCTGCTCGCCGACACCGATAAGCTTTACGGGAATGCCGAGCTCGTCGGTTATTGAGAGAACCACGCCTCCCTTTGCAGTACCGTCAAGCTTTGTGAGAATAATACCGGTAATTCCTGCGGCATTTTTAAATTCCTTAGCCTGATTAACCGCATTCTGACCGGTAGTTGCATCAAGCACAAGCAAAACTTCAACATCCGCTTCCGGCAACTCACGGGAGATAACACGGGATATCTTGCTTAACTCATCCATAAGATTTTTCTTGTTATGAAGTCTTCCGTATGTATCGCAGATGATAACATCGCTCCCTCTTGCCTTTGCAGATGCGATAGTATCGAATACAACGGCCGCAGGATCACTTCCCTCACCGTGCTTTACTATTGGTACACCGGTGCGTTCAGCCCAAATGCCCAGCTGCTCGGCAGCAGCAGCACGGAAAGTATCCGCTGCACCCAAAATTACTGATTTACCATCAGCTTTAAATTTGGCTGCCATTTTACCGATAGATGTAGTTTTACCGACACCGTTTACGCCAATAACGAGGATCAGCGACGGCTTCGTTTCGAGATGCAGAGAATTATCACACTCGGCAATTTCGGTGACAACCTCTTTTAGCATATCCTTGATAACAGACGGATCTGTTATACGCTGCTCCTTTACACGGTGACGGAGCTCGTTGCATATTTTTTGTGCTGTAGCAACGCCTGTATCCGCCATTATTAGTATTTCTTCAAGCTCCTCAAAAAGCTCCTCGTCTATCTTTGTGAAAGAAGATACAACACTATTTACAGCACCCATCAGGCTGTCACGGGTCTTTTTAAGCCCTTGGCTTATCTTACTGAATAATCCCATAATGCTTTATCCTTTCTTATTTTACAGGTTTTTGTTTCATTGTCTTTTCGATCTCGGTTACATCAATAGAAAGCAGCTTTGATACACCTTTTTCCTGCATCGTTACACCGTAAAGCACATCGGCTTCCTCCATTGTGCCTCGACGGTGTGTGATAACGATAAACTGTGTACTGCTTGCCATACGGCGCAGATACTGTGCAACCTTATCGACATTGACCTCATCAAGTGCCGCCTCGACCTCGTCGAGCAAACAGAACGGAGGCGGATTTACTTTCATAATTGCAAAGTATATTGAAACCGCAATAAGCGCTTTTTCACCGCCGGAAAGCTGTTCGATGATAGATATGCTCTTTCCGGGAGGCTGTGCGATTATCTCAATGCCCGATTCAAGTACATTTTCAGGATCGGTCAGCTTAAGCTGTGCAGTACCTCCGCCGAAAAGCTCCTTGAACACCTCGGTGAAATGATTTGCAATAACGGTAAAGCGGTCGATAAACATACTCTTCATGGTTTCGGTAAGCTCCCCGATAAGCTTATTAAGCTCACGCTTGGATTTCTCGATATCGTCAACCTGCTCCTTGAGATAGGTATACCGCTCGGAAACCTCTTTGTATTCATCAATAGCGGCAACATTTACGCTGCCGAGTGAGCGGATACGGCGCTTGATTTCGTTAAGACGGGAGGTTGCTTCCTTTTCGTCCTCAATAACAATGCCTATCTCCTCAGCAGCCTGACGGCTGAGTTCGTACTCTTCATAAAGCTTATGGAGAATACCGTCATACTCTGCCTGCATAACATCCTTACGCTCGGTAAGGCGGGCAAGCTCGCCCGAAAGTTTTTCCTTATCCTGCGATTTTTCACGCTCAAGAGTTCTTGATTTGTAGCTTTCCTGCTCAAGCGCACTTCTACGCTGGGTAAGCATTTTAATAGTATCCTCCGAGCCGGACAGACGGCTGATAAATCCGTTATTAAGCTGCTCGTACTCTGAGATCTTCGTTTTGATCGCTTCGCACTCTGAATTGATGTCATCAATTTCCTTGCGAAGTGCGCTAATACGTTCCGAGCGGTTTTCCTTTGTAAATTCCAACTGCCCGATCTGCTGCATTTCAGCCTCAATATCCTTTTCATAGGCAATGCTCTCAAGACGCAAAGCAGATATCTGCTCTGTAAGCTCTGAACGATGCACTGCCAGCTTATCACGACTGCCGGTAAGCAGCTCGATCTCATTTTCAATATCCTGCTTTTGCTTTTCAAGTCCGTCGATAACAACTTTGGACTGAGCAGCAGCAGCCTTTAACTGCTCAACTCTCATCGCTGCTTTTTCCTTCTGCTCCTTGTGAAGAGCAAGACGGTCTTTGTATGACTTATGCTGCTCGGTTGCAAGCTTCAATTCACCAAGCACACGCACCTTATCCTCATTAGCAGCGGTAAGCTCACTTGATGCGGCGGTGAACTCTGCATTGATCCTCGCTGCTTCTTCCGAGAGCGACTTGTATTCAGCATTGAGCTTATCAAGCTCTTTTTGCAAATCCTTTATTCTGCAATTATGTTCCTCAATCTTGCCCGCTCTGTTCAAAAGGCCTGCATTCTTAGCATTTGAACCGCCGGTAAGCGAGCCGCCTGCGTTTACGACCTGACCGTCAAGCGTTACGACACGCACACGATAACCGAAGCGTCGTGCTGTGGAAACGGCGCTGTCCATATCCTCGCTGACAACGGTACGGCAAAGAAGTGATTTGATTATATTTTCATATTTACTGTCATAACTTACAAGCTCTGATGCGATACCGACAAAACCAATGCTGTCCTCAATTCCGTTTTCACGCAGCGGATTTGACTTAATTGAAGTAAGCGGCAAAAATGTTGCACGACCTGCGTTATTGTTTTTAAGGTAAGTGATAGCACGCTTGGCGTCTTCCTCACTTGATACTACAATGTTCTGTGCCGCTGCGCCAAGAGCAGTTTCAATAGCGGTAGCAAATTTTGACGGCACATTGATAAGACGGGACACCGGACCGTGTATTCCACGCAAAATTCCCCTCTCATGTGCAGTTGAAACAGTCTTTACCGCAAAGGTAAAGCCGTCCATATTGCGTTCAAGCTCTTTTAATATCTTGATACGGCGCTCATTTTCACCGATATCGAGTGTTATTTTATCTATCTGCGTCTTCTTTTCTTCAAGTCGAGCCCTTCTCTTATTGAGCTTCAATTCGTGACCTTCAAGTATATTACGACACTGATCTATCTGACTGTCACAATCAGCAAGAATACCATTTATTTCATCAATATCATTTTCGCTTTCCTTGCAAGCTGCTTCAAGTTCACGGATGTTATCATCCGTATCCTTACCCCCTGCCTCGATCTCCGAAAGTGTGGTATCGGCAGTAACCATAAGCACTTTATTCTCGGAAATACTGTTGAAAATACTGTTCAAGCTCTTGGTTTTTTCCTCGATCTGCTTTGAATAGTCGCCTGTGGAATCAGAAAGCGAATTCAGTTTTTCAAGAAGTTCATTTAATTCCTGTGCCTTTACATTGCTCTTTAGCTTCAGCTCTTCAATATTATTTTTGTGCTCTTCTATCTGTGCATCAACAGTAGCATCGTCTGCATAAGCAGTTTCGATATCACGCTCAATTCGCTCAACTGTGCCTGCATTATGAAGCAATGTATTTTTGAGCACTGCGATCTCGCCGCCAAGATGAGCCGACTGCTCCTCCGCCGCAGAGCACTCTCGGCGAATGCTGTCTATTTGTGCTGCGATCTTCTGAAGATCAATAGTATTTATCTCTGCTTCTGCAACAAGCTCTGTAAGTTCACGGGCAACCGCCTCATACTGTGATTTGCAAAGCGTTATTTTATGATCCTGCTCACGCAGCAACTCCTCACTGCGCTCAAGTGTTTTGAGCCATAGACCTATTTCAAGCTGCTTTTTCTCACCGGATATCACGATAAATTCCTGTGCCTTTTCCGACTGTTCTTTAAGAGGGCCTACACGGCTTTCAAGCTCAGACAAAATATCACGAAGTCTAACAAGATTATCTTCAGCACGGGCAAGCTTGCGCTCTGCCTCAACACGGCGATAACGGTAACGCGAAATACCTGCCGCCTCTTCAAAAATATCACGACGCTCATCACTTTTTGAGCCGACTATCTCATCGATCCTGCCTTGACCTATCATAGAATATCCATCACGGCCAAGACCGGTATCCATAAACAGCTCATGTACATCTTTAAGGCGCACGGTGTTGCCGTTTATACGGTACTCGCTGTCACCCGAGCGGAAAAAACGGCGGGTAACAGTAACATCATCATTATCAAAATTCAATCCGCGATCGGAATTATCAATGGTAATTGAAACCTCTGCAAAGCCCAAGGGCTTGCGAAGCTGTGTACCGCTGAAGATGACATCCTCCATAGATTTACCGCGCAGTTGCTTGTTTGACTGCTCGCCAAGTACCCAACGGATAGCATCGGAAATGTTACTCTTGCCGCTTCCGTTAGGACCTATAACTGCGGTTATATCCTGTTCAAATGTCAGTCTTGTCTTATCGGGGAATGATTTAAAACCCTGAATTTCTATTACTTTTAGCCGCATTTATTTACCTCTTCATTGTATTTTAACATCAAATTTATGTAAACTACTGTCTTCTTTTACTTTTATATCATAACCATGCTTAAGCAATGCATATACATTGCACCGCTTTTGACCTATCATGTTGGATGTTTCACCCGTTGGCACATACAACACATATTTGCCCGCCGGTCTTTTCTTGAGTGCAGATATTGCAGCATTCAGATATATCTGTGATAGTGCCATTTGAGAAAGCGCCGGATGCCATGCACCTGCAACAAAGCTATCCTCATCTATCGTATGTAAGCCGAAGCGGATAATAGGAATGTTCTCATTTTCAAACATCATAATTAATTTTGCGCCGAGAATTGCCGCCATCGCAGCATCCGGTGGAATGTATTTACCGCATGCATACAGCTTTTCAAGCTCTGTGTTTTTCAGCACCACGGTAGGATATATCCTTACCGCCGATGGCTGCATATCTATAAAATCTCTTGCGGTTTCAGTATCCATTTCGTCATTACTGCCGTAAAGCCCTGTCATCATCTGTAAAACTAGAGTAAAACCTGCGTCCTTCACGGCTTTTGCCGCATCAAAAATATGCTTTCTAGTGTGACCGCGCTTATTCTTTGCCAGCACCTCGTCATTTGTTGACTGTGCACCGAGTTCGATTACCGTAACGCCGTAGTTTTTCAGCACACAAAGTATCTCATCATCAATACAATCGGGTCTGGTTGAAATGCGTATACCCGATACAACACCGCTGTCAACATATTCTTTTGCCGCCGATAAAAGGCTTATCATATAATTCTTTTCTATTGCAGTAAAGCTGCCGCCGAAAAACGCTATCTCGCCGGTCTTCGGATCATAATTTTTGCTTTTGACCGCTGTTTCTACCGCTGATGAGATATCCTTTTGTGTCGGTTGATGGGTAGTGCCGGTAATATGGTGCTGTGAGCAAAAGCTACAACGGCACGGGCAACCGAGATGCGGTACAAATATTGAAATGTTTGCGTGACTCATAGTCCCATTAATTCTAAGGCTCTTTTAGCTGCTTCTTGCTCTGCATTCTTTTTGGATTTACCGGTTCCTGTTCCGATGACATTTGAATTCAGCATTACATTAACTGTAAAGCGCTTGTCATGATCGGGTCCGAACTCGTCGATAAGTACATATTCAACACGTTCTTCGGGGTTTTTCTGTATTACCTCCTGAAGCTGTGTTTTATAGTCCTTAAAACTGATCTTTTCAGTATGAGTGAGATCGTCCTTGACAAAGCGAAGCACAAGCTCTCTCACCGGCTCGATACCGCCGTCAAGATACATAGCCGCAAGCACCGCCTCAAATGCATCTGAAAGAATGGACGGACGGGATGCGCCGCCACTTGCCTGTTCACCCTTGCCAAGCTTGATGAATTCACCGAGATTTATCTGCTTTGCAAAGTCAAAAAGTGCTTTTTCACATACAAGTGATGCACGAAGCTTTGTAAGCTCACCCTCCGG
>JAXJVX010000337.1:0-3407 GCA_036308305.1 Acutalibacteraceae bacterium
AATCAAAAATATTTTTGCGGCATCTGCAACAAAAGCAGATGCCGCAATTTATTTACATTTATAAAAAGAGCCTTTCAGCAAAACAATCTGCTCTGCTAAAAGGCTTTAAAATATGTTTTGTTTTACTATGTTTATTATTTTGTACCGAAGATGCGGTCACCTGCATCGCCGAGACCGGGCATAATGTAGCCTCTTTCATTAAGACACTCATCAACATTAGCACAATAGATATCAACATCGGGGTGAGCCTCGCTCAATGCCTTTATGCCTTCAGGTGCAGCGATAAGGCACATAAACTTGATATTCTTACCGCCGTAGCCTTTTATCTGACTGATAGCGTCAATAGCCGAGCCGCCGGTAGCAAGCATCGGATCAACAACTACGATAAGACGCTCGTCAATATCGCCAGGCAGTTTGCAGTAGTATTCGTGAGGTTCAAGAGTTTCCTCGTCACGGTACATACCAATATGGCCAACCTTAGCAGCCGGCACAAGGCTCAGCATACCATCTACCATACCAAGACCTGCACGCAGTATCGGAACGATAGCGAGTTTTTTACCGGCAAGCACCTTCTGCTTTGTTTTTGTAAGCGGAGTTTCGATCTCAATCTCTTTAAGAGGAAGATCGCGCAATGCCTCGTAGCACATGAGCATAGTTATTTCCTCAACAAGCTCACGGAATTCCTTGTTGCTGGTTGTTGTCTGACGCAGTATTGTTGTTTTATGCTGTATCAGCGGATGGTCGAAGATAGTTACATTTTTCATTTTTTGTCCTGCCTTTTCAACATATTATTTATTTTATGATATCAAATAGTGTCCCCCTTGTCAAGGTAAATACTATTGATTTTCATCTGTACTTATGTGGCAAATTCCGGTCAGTCTGACGCTGCCGTAATTTGATCTTCGCCACTCGATGTTGGTACGATCATTCCTTGCAACCTTAAATCGGATTTCTTCCAACACATGGTCATAAAATACCGTTGCCGCTCCGTCACACACAACAAGATCCGGAACGATACTGTAGGTGCCGTCGCAAAGAGCAGAGATATCTATCTCAAACTCCGATATATAGCTTTTACCTGCCGCTGCGTTGCAAAAAGGCGTAGCCTCGTATGTGCCTACCGACTGATTATCCGAATTTTTTATTGCAGCAAACACAGATACCTCATCAACGCTATTATTTGCAGAAAAACCGAGCCTTATCTTCATTTTTTCATCGTTTGTATAAACTGCTGTATCTTTTTTGCAGAATTCAAACGATGTAAGATGCAGATTTTCCCCGATAATACTGTTAGGACGGCGGGCATCCCTCAAATTGTGATACGGCTTGAACATATCTCCGTCAACGCCCGAATATATCTCAATAGCCTTATCGGTATCCCCGTCAAAAACGACCTTTCCGTGGTCAAGTACGATACATCGGCTGCAAAGTTCACGGATAGTATCCATATTGTGGCTTACGCAAAGAACCGTTTTACCCTCCGAAGATGCAGCACGCTTCATTTTTTCAAGGCTCTTTTTGCGAAATGTCGCATCACCTACAGCCAACACCTCATCCATTATCATTATCTCTGCCTCAAGGTGCGCTGCAACAGAAAATGCAAGCTTGACATACATACCGCTTGAATAGCGCTTTACCGGCGTATCTATAAATTGCTCCATTTCGGCAAAATGCACTATCTCATCGAATTTACGGTCTATCTCGGCGGTTTTCATGCCCAAAATAGCACCGTTTAAATACACATTCTCCCGACCCGTCAGTTCGGGATGAAAGCCGGTACCAACCTCAAGCATACTTGCAATTCTGCCGTTAATATATATCTCACCCTCGCTCGGAGTGGTAACTCTTGAAATCATTTTAAGCAGAGTGGATTTTCCTGCACCGTTGCGACCGATAATGCCTATGGTTTCGCCTTTATGTATTTCTAGCGAAACACCGTCAATTGCAGAAAACCTGCCATGCTTGATATCAGCGCCGATCTTTGTATTGGGATCATCCCTGCCACGCTTTCTTGCAATATACGATTCGAGGTCAGCCTTCAGTGTACCACCGCCGATGGTGCCGAGGCGGTATTCCTTTGTTACATTATTGATGCGAATAACCGTGTCTTGCATAGCACACCTCCTCAGACCGTATCGGCAAAGGTCTTTTCAACACGTGAAAAAAGAATTACGCCGATGAAAAGAAGAACTGCAGTCGTTATCCAGCCAATACCCCAATATTCCAAAGCAGCCTCGCCACCGAAAAATGCTGTTCTGAACAGTTCTATCGACGGTGTCATGGGATTAAGATTAAATAGCCATAACAGCTTTTCGGGAATTATCTCCGATGAATACACCACAGGTGTTGCATACATCCAAAGCTGAACGCCGAAGCCGACCAGCATACGAAGATCACGGTAGCGTGTTGTGAGCGACGACACTATTACGCCGCAGCCTAAAGAAAGTATTGCCATCTGCAAAAGGCAAAGCGGAAGCAGCAGAACAGTCCAATTCAATGATAAATGATATCCCCCTGCAACTGCATATACAATGAGTATCACGACAAACAGCGCAAACTGTATGGCAAATGTGATAAGGTGCGAAAGTACATTTGATATCGGCATTACAAGCCGTGGAAAATATACCTTTTTGAGTATGTATGAATTTGCGATAAAGGTATCGCTGACTGCGGTAAGACAGTTTGAAAAATACTGCCATGCAATGTTGCCCGCCATATAAAACAGAAATGCCGGAACGCCTGCGGTCGGCAATCCTGCAACAATGCCGAAAATTACGGTGAACACTACTGTATTGAGCAATGGCTTTATTACTGCCCATGCAGGGCCGAGCAGCGTTTGACGGTATTGTGATGTGAAATTCCGCTTTACAAAAAGGAATATAAGATCACGGTAACGTAAAAGCTCGGTAAGCTCGATATCGAACCAACCGTTTTTAGGTCTTATTACCGTTGTCCATTGCTGCTTATCCTTCATAAAACACTCCGACTATTTTCGAGAAGATGTCGTACGCATCTGCCTGATATATAAAAATGATACCATATTACATCTTGTTTTGCAAGTGAAAATCAACAAAGCAGGACAAATACAATATCACAAAAACAGCAAAAATTCCGGTTGACATTACAAAACGACGGTGATATAATAACTCTAATAAAAATGTCGAAGAAAAATCGGCAATTAATACAAAAAACGGAGGATGTTTTTATGCTAAATACCGATCGCACCACCAAATTCACGCCCGAAGGACTCACTTTTGACGATGTTCTGCTTGTACCTGCATATTCGGAAATTATTCCGCGCGATGTTCAGCTCACAACAAAGCTTTCAAAAGACATTACACTCAATACCCCTCTTTTGACTGCTGCTATGGATACCGTTACAGAGTCAGCAATGGCTATTGCTATTG
>JAXJVX010000338.1:0-14305 GCA_036308305.1 Acutalibacteraceae bacterium
CTGTATCGGTAGTGTTATATATAAGCGGTATGAACGGTGCTGCGGCAACGGTAATTCCGCCCATGATAACACAGGTAACAAGCGACAAAAACAGCAATCGCCACACGGATGTCTTTGCTTTTTCTATCTCATTTGCACCGAGATGCTGACCTACCATGATTGCAATAGCATTACCCATTGAGATGAATATTACATTAAAAAGATTTGCAGCAGTGGTTGCAATATTAGATGCCGCTACGACTTCAAGTCCCCTGACTGAATAGCATTGCATTATAGTTGCCGTGCCAAGTGACCAGAAAAACTCATTGATAAGCAACGGAGAGCCTTTAATAACTATTCTCTTACATAACTCCGGAGGAATTCTCAGGCTTTTGTATGCGCCCTTTATGAAATTGAATTCTCCGCTCTTTATATGAACAAAGGCAACGATTATTATTGCTTCAACAAATCGGGATACTACCGTTGCAATTGCTGCGCCTACTACCCCGAGCGGAGCAAAAGGCAAAATGGGAAATCCCTCATTACCGAATATAAGCACATAATTAAGTGATAAATTCACCGCAATTGCTGCAATCGAGGCAAGCATCGGCGCTTTGGTTTCGCCGAGTTCACGCAATGTACTGCCGTAAACCTGCGAAATTGAAAACGGCATAAGTCCTATGAGCATAACTGCCATATAGTCGATTCCGTATCCCAAAGTAGCCGTTGCATCAGCGACACTTGTTCCTTCTGAAAGATACATTGATATAAGCCTATCGGGCAAAAATCCAAATATGAAGAGCGCTGCTGCAAGCATAAAAAACGCTGTGTATATCTTTATACGAAAGCAATAACGAATACCCTCATCATCCTTTGCACCTGCATACTGCGTAGCAAATATGCCCGCACCTGCAAGTCCGCCGAAAATGCATAGATAAAACACAAACAGAAGTTGATTAACGATAGCAACAGCCGACATCTGTAAGGTGCCGACTGCGCCTACCATCACATTATCAACAAGACTGACGACATTTGTAACGGTATTCTGTATAACTATAGGTACAAGTATTGCAACAACTCTTGAATAGAAGCGCTTATCCCCTATCAAATTGTGCTTTAAGCTTTTGTATTTATTCAAAACTTACCTCATCTTAAAAATTCCGACGGAACGGTATATGCCATTTTTTTGCCGCCATCATACGACGGATGCAGATGATCGCCGGAGTCATATTCCGGAAGCATTGCCGAAATATCATCAGGATCCCGCAAAGCTGCATCAAAATCAACAACACCATCTATCTCATCGGTAGTTCTTATCCATTCGTTAAGACCTACCCGAAGCTCCTCACGGAAAGGTGCATAAGTCCGCCAGCCTTTTATCGGCAGATTTGTGCCGACATAGACTTTAAGTCCCATTTCCCTTGCGCACTTGATATAATATCTGAAACCATCGATCAGTTCATCGACAGTAGGCAGATCGCACATCGGACGGAACGGATTTACGCCATCAGGATGAATGATATCGTTAATACCGTGTAAAATAAGCACACTGTCAGCACCTGCAACACTACATTCGCTGATAAAGCGCTTTGCACCTTTTTGACCGTAACCAATATACGGAAGGCAGCTATATTCTCGAAGCACACGGGAACCGGATTTCGATTTGCGTATACAACTTCTGTTTGGAAACTCATCCAACGCACGAAGAGCAAGATACTCTGCCCAGTTTTGAGAAGTAATGGAATCTCCAAAAAGCACCATAGCTTTTTTGTCAGAAGTACAATATCCGTCGATAGTATTAAGAAACAGCGGAGTACCGGTACTGTTAGTAATATTGATTGGAAGTTCGGCGCTTTCCGTAAGATCTCCGATAGCATAATGCACGTGTGTAAGCGGTCCCATAGTGTACTCACCACCGGAAATCAGAGTAAACTCTCGCATATAATAACTTACACAAAAATCTTCTCCCTTATTTAAGGAAAAATCCACCTCATCGGATACTATCTCTTCGCCGGCCGGGATCACAACATCACGATTTCCATCAAATGTAATTGCAACATTACTATTTGCATCAATGCTTGTACCGTCTTTGGATGCGGCTACGCAAGCCTTTGAGATAGTTACCGGCTCATCACCGCTGAAATTTGAAAAGTGAAACCTTGACTTTTCAAAATCGAAAGCAGCCTTGACCCTTACTCTTATTGTTACATCCTTTGCATACTGTGCAATTCCACGACTTATATATGTAGGGGAATTGCCCCATATAGCCACCCATTTTTTATTGTCCAAAATTTTAACATCCCTTCATTGTAAAGCCAAATTCGAGCGGTTCATTCGCATTGTGAGTAAACTCTTCATGTATCGGAGCTCCCCAGGAATCGTCACCGCCAACACCATTCATAAATCCACTTACAAGCACACGGGTGCAATAAGGAGCAGGCAGCTCATACGGATATGCAGCACTTTCAAGCTCATGTGGAGTATAATGCAACGCTTCGATATCTATTGGTTTGTCACCAGTAATAGTAATAATATTATCACCGTTTTTAAGCGTCATACTTCTGGTATAGGCATGATTACCGCAATCCTGCGGACGAAGATACGGAACAAACTGCTCTTTTACGGTTGAATTGTAGATACCGAGCTTGCCACCCTTACAGCGGTCGATATATGTTTCGGCAGGTCCAAGACCGTACCAACTGATATCTTCAAATCCATTCAAAGAAAGCATAAGACCGATACAAGGAACCTTCGGCAGACCCACTGCGCCGATATACTTAACATTTGTATGTATTGATCCGTCAGGGCAAACCGTGTATGTTACTTTAAGTCCTGCTTCACTTGTTTTAAATGGCGCATACTCTATAGTTGCTTCAACATTTTCGCCGACTTTTTCAAAGTTCATATAACGGTAACGGGAAAAAACGCCTGCATTTTGCCAAACAGAGCTCTTGCAATCAAATTCACAGCCGATCTCATTATCTATCATTGCACGCCAGAAATTCGGTCTGATTGGATTGTAAAGCAGTTCCTTTTCACCCACTCTATAAGAAATCAGACTGCCGTTTTTAGATGAAAATGAAACGGAAAAATTCTCACCCTTTACAGTTGTAAGTGCCGCTCTTCCTCCATATGGGCGGATAAGTGTGAGCGGTGTGTGTGCTTGTGGCTCGCTTTCGGTCTTTTCATTTATATATGAATACTGACCGAATGCAATCTCATATCCTTTTTCAGCATAAACGGTATCGTTTTTCAAAAGCATTGAAACGATTACTGCAATTTCGCCTGAGTCTTGTTTAACACATAGCGGATATGTTGCGCTCTTGTCGGGAGCAAGCGAGACTTCAATTGTCTCCTTATCTATTACCTCACCGTTGCAAAGATAAGTTACAGTAAAATCAAATTCTGAAAGATCTGTGAAATTGTATCTGTTTTTAATATATACACGATCTTTACAGGGCTCGATCTCAACGAAGGCATAGCAATGCTTTACCTCCTGCATTTTCGGCGATTCGGTGCGATCGGCAAATACAATACCGTTTCCGCAGAAGTTGAATTCACCGCGCATATCAAACGCTCCGCCATATGCAACAAAGCTATCACCACGGCTATTTTCACACATCAAAGCCTGGTCAATATAATCCCATATAAAGCCACCGAGATAGCCATCATACTTTTTATGCAGATCGGTATATTTATAAAGATTACCGCAGGAATTGCCCATTGCATGACAGTATTCAACATTCAAAAACGGCTTTGTTTCAGTCTTCATCCTTTCAATAACATCGTGCGGCTTCTGATACATAAACGAAGTTACGTCCGACACAAAATTATCATCCGCAGGGCTGTGACAAACGCCCTCATAGTGGATAAAGCGTGAAGTATCTATTGAAAGTATTTTTTCACGCATCCTTGCAAAGTTAGTTCCGCCGTATGACTCGTTACCGAGCGACCACGAAATGATGGATGCGTGGTTTTTGTCACGCATTACCATATTTTCAGCACGCGATGTAACTGCCGCCTCCCAGATAGGATTATTACCGGGAATAGCAACATCAAGATAATCTCCGCCGTAGCCCCATGAGCCGTGGGTTTCAAGATTAGTCTCGTCCATTACATATAGACCAAGCTTATCACAAAGCTCATAGAAATACGGAACATTCGGATAGTGCGATGTACGCACAGCGTTAATATTATTTCTCTTTATTGTAAGAAGATCGGTTTTTATATCCTCTCTTGTTATAACACGACCGCCTGTTATTGAAAATTCGTGACGGTTAACGCCGTGTATCTCAAGCTTCTGACCGTTGATATATACGACTGTACCGCAGATTTTTATCTCCTTAAAGCCGATATCATATGTAATTGTCTCATCACCGCTGATTATCTCAAGAGTATAAAGCTTCGGTACCTCACAGCTCCACGCAGTAATGCCGTTCAGTTTATAATCAACAACAGTTTCTACTGTTGCCGCAGCGTTTACTGCTATGCTTCCCTGCTGCTCAAAAAGAACGTTTTCTTTATCCATTACACGGACTGTATATGTATGCTCTGAATCGGCATCGCTCTTATTTTCAAATGAAAGTCTGAGTGAGCAATCAGCGACAGTATAATTATCGGTCATTGTATATTGATTAAAGAAATCCTGCAAATACACTTTTGGTGTGCGATAAACTACTACATCACGGAATATACCCGAAAGGCGCCAGAAATCCTGATCTTCAAGCCAGATGGCAGTAGAATAACGGAACACACGCACGCAAAGGCGATTGTTTTTCTCCTTAACATAGTCGGTTATATCGAATTCCGACGGAGTAAAGGAGTCCTCACTGTAGCCAACATATTCGCCATTAAGATATACACAGAATGCGGTTTCAACGCCCTGAAAGCATATGACTTTACGCTCATCGTTTTTCCAAGTTTCCGGCATATCAAATTCTGTGACATAGCAGCCGCAGGGATTTTCCTCTGCAGGTGGAATTTCAGGCGGGTTGAGATCATTTTTTCCTGTAAAAGTAAAACCTGTATTAATATATCTGGGAGCAGAGTATCCGTTAAGCTCAATATGCGACGGAACGGCTATTTCATCCCACGAGGATACATCGTAGTCAGACTTTTCAAAGCCTTCGTATCCGTTCTCTGCTTCGCTATAAGCGAATTTCCATACACCGTTAAGACAGACAGCATCAGGTGCATCTCCCTCAAAAAGGCAAGGCTTGTCGCTTCTCATATTTGTATGAGGCTTTAATGTGTTCTGTGAATGAATGTAGGTATCACGCAGAATACTGTAATCAAACATTGGATTTACCTCCTGAAAGTTTTACATAGTTTGCACTTTAATAAGATTGGTATTGCCGGATTTGCCGTTGGTATCACCGCCGGTGATTATGATATTGTCACCCTTATTCACAAGATCTGTTTTCATTGCAGCCTCTGCAGCGTGGTAGAACAACACCTCGGTAGAGGGAAATTCAGGCCCTAGCGCAGGAATAACGCCCCACGAAAGCGCAAGCTTACGCCATACACGCTCTTGAGTGGTAAACCCGAGAATCGGTGTAGGTGAGCGGAAGCGTGACACCATTCTGGCAGTTGAGCCGGTTCGTGAGCAAACTACGATAAGCTTTGCTTTAAGATCAAGTGCAAGTGAGCAGGTAGAATGTGAGATAGCGTCAACATCGTTTTTTATAACAAAGCCTGAACGATAGTAAAGCGATGCATAATCAGTATGATTTTCAGCATCCTCTGCAATGCGGCTCATGGTTTTTACAGTTTGTACAGGATATTTACCCATTGCAGTTTCACCCGAAAGCATTATTGCGGAGGTGCCGTCAAACACAGCATTTGCAACATCGGATATCTCGGCTCTTGTAGGACGCGGCTTGTTGATCATTGATTCAAGCATTTCAGTAGCAGTTATAACTCGCTTGCCCTTGATACGGCAGGTGGTGATAAGATTTTTCTGTATAGACGGGAGCTCCTCAAACGGAATCTCAACGCCCATATCACCTCTTGCTACCATAATTCCGTCGGAACAATCAATTATCTCTTCAATATTATCAACGCCCGAACGGTTCTCTATTTTTGCAATAAGATCGATATCATCACCGCCGTGACTGCTCATAAACTCACGCACATCAAGTATATCCTGTTTTGAGGATACAAAAGAGCATGCCACAAAGTCAACGCCCATCTCAATGCCAAAAAGCAGATCCTCTTTGTCGTACTCGCTCAAATAATCCTGCTTGAGCACCTTATTCGGAAAACTCATGCTCTTGCGGTTGGAAAGCTCTCCGCCGACAACGACTTCACATATAACATCTGTCTTTGTAAGTTCCTTGACCTTGAATATAACAAGACCGTCATTTACAAGTATTGTATCTCCAACACAAAGCTCGTTTATAAGATTTTTATAAGATACTGAAACATGGGTGTTATCTCCCTCAATATCTTCGCAGGTGAAAGCAAAGGTAGCGCCGTCTTCTACGATAACTCTGTTGTCATTCTCAAATGTTCCGATACGGTACTCAGGACCTTTTGTATCAAGCATTATGGGCACGGGAGCGTTCATTTTTTCACGAACCGATTTTATCAGCTCTATCGTTTTTTTATGATCATCATGTGTACCGTGAGAGAAGTTGATTCTGGCAACATTCATTCCTGCCTCAATCATTTTTGTCAAGGTTACTTCATTGCAGCAAGCAGGTCCTATGGTGCAAATAATCTTTGTTTTTTTCATCTTTAATTCGTCCTTTACAATGAAAAATAATATATACATGGAAGGCTATCGAACCGGGCTTGAAGTAATATCAAAGGATAATATTTTTGAAGTCAGCCCAATATTTTCTCATTTTACTTATACATATTTATTTTACAATATTTCATTAAGTTTGTAAACTGAATTTTTAGGCAAAAATAACTTTTAGTTTATTTTATACACAAGTGTGCTGATATAATAAATTTTTATTGACAAAACTGCAAAATTATAATATACTTTAATAGTAAAAGCTATGATGGTAAGAGTAATCCGCCTTGCACCGTCAGAGAGAAAGGGTATTTGCTGAAAGCCCTTTTCGGAAGCATACGGATGAAGACCGCACCGGAGCTGCATGCGATGAGCATTGCCGTATTTTCTGCGTTAAGGAAAGCAACGAGTTAAACTCAAGGTGGAACCGTGTGATAATTCGCACCCTTGAAATGCCGGTATCGGTATTTTAAGGGTGTTTTTATTTAAAATTTACTTCAATTAAAAATAAGGAGAACACAAAAATGAAGGTTATTTTACATGATGGCTCGATAGTCGAAAGTTCATTCGATGAAGAGCTCGGAAAAAAGGCGTTTTGGCACACAGCGTCACACATTCTTGCTCAAGCAGTTAAGCATCTTTATCCTGATGCGAAGCTTACTATCGGTCCTGCTGTTAAAGACGGTTTTTATTACGATTTCGATCGTGAAACACCGTTTTGCGAGGAGGATTTTGCTGCTATCGAAGCAGAGATGAAAAAGATAGTTAAGTCTAATCTTCCGCTTAAATATTCAACACTTCCATATGACGAGGCAAAATCAAAGATTGAAAGCTGGAACGAACCATATAAGCTTGAGCTGCTTGAAGATATCCCTGAGGGTGAGGATATCAGTTTCTTTGAACAGGGAGATTTTATTGATCTTTGTGCAGGTCCTCATGTTGCATACACCTCTGTTATCAAGGCATTTAAGCTAACCAAGGTTGCAGGTGCATATTGGCGTGGTGATGAGCATAATAAGATGCTTTCCCGTATCTATGGTGTAGCATTCCCTAATGCTACCGCTTTACAGGAATATCTTGATCGCATTGAAGAGGCTAAAAAGCGTGACCACCGCAAGATCGGTAAGGAGCTTGAGCTGTTTGAGATCATGGATGAAGGTCCCGGTTTCCCGTTCTTTTTGCCCAAGGGTATGATAATCAAAAATACGCTCATTGATTATTGGAGAGAGATACACACCCGTGAGGGATATGTTGAGATATCATCACCGATGATGCTTACCAAAACACTTTGGGAAACATCGGGACATTGGGATCATTATGCTGAAAATATGTACACATGCGAGATTGATGAAAATACCTTCGCTGTAAAACCGATGAACTGTCCCGGTGGTATGCTCGTTTATAAAATGAAGCCCCATTCATACCGTGAAATGCCTATACGCTGCGGTGAGCTCGGTCTTGTTCACCGTCATGAAAAAGCAGGTGCTTTACACGGACTTATGCGTGTGCGCTGCTTTACACAGGATGATGCCCATATCTTTATGACCAAGGAGCAGATCCCGCAGGAAATAAAGGGCGTAATCAAACTTATTGACGAGGTTTACAGCCTCTTCGGATTTAAATACCACATTGAGCTTTCAACAATGCCTGAAGACCATCTTGGCAGTCTTGAGGACTGGGAAATGGCTACCAACGGTCTTAAAGCAGCACTTGACGAGGTAGGTGCAGCTTATGAGATAAACGAGGGTGACGGTGCATTTTACGGTCCGAAGATCGACTTCCATCTTGAGGACTGTCTCGGCAGAACATGGCAGTGCGGTACTATCCAGCTCGACTTCCAGCTGCCTATGAGATTTGAAGCAGAATATATCGGTGCTGACGGTCAGAAGCACCGCCCGATAATGATACACCGTGTTGTATTCGGCTCTATCGAGCGCTTTATCGGTATACTTACCGAGCATTTTGCAGGCGCATTCCCGACATGGCTTGCTCCGGAGCAGGTTCGAGTAATTCCGCTTTCAGACCGTCTGCTTGACGCTGCCAATGAAACACTTACTGCACTTAAGGCCGCAGGCATCCGTGCTACTATTGATGACAGAGCCGAGAAAATGGGCTACAAGATCCGTGAGTGTCAGCTTCAGAAGGTTCCTTATGCAGTTGTTATAGGTGATAAAGAGGTTGAAAATAACACAGTTGCAGTTCGTTCACGCAAGACCGGCGCACAGACAGTTACAACACTTGATGAATTTATCAATGCTGTAAAAGAAGAGATCACAACACGTTCACTCTGATTTTAAGTAAGGAGTAAGGTATTATGGAATACAAATCTGATATTGAAATTGCTCAAAGTGCCGAAATGTTCCCTATCAGCAAGGTTGCCGAGAAGGTCGGACTTTCTGAGGAAAACATAGAATATTACGGCAAATACAAGGCTAAGGTAGATTACAACATTTTAAAAAATAATACTTCGCCTGATGCAAAGCTTATTCTTGTTACTGCTATCAATCCCTCTGCCGCAGGCGAGGGCAAGACTACCGTTACGGTCGGTCTTGGCGATGCGCTCAACGAAATAGGCAAGAAAGCAGTTATCGCTCTGCGAGAGCCTTCACTCGGCCCTGTTTTCGGCATCAAAGGCGGTGCAGCCGGCGGTGGATATGCACAGGTAGTTCCGATGGAGGATATCAATCTGCATTTCACCGGCGATATGCATGCTATCGGTGCAGCAAACAATCTGCTTGCCGCTATGATCGACAACCATATCCAGCAGGGAAATGCACTTGATATTGATGTTAAAAATATAACCTGGAAGCGTTGCGTTGATATGAACGATCGCCAGCTTCGCAATATCATTGACGGTATCGGCGGCAGAATGCAGGGTGTTCCCCGTGAGGATGGCTTCGATATCACCGTTGCTTCGGAGATCATGGCTATACTTTGTCTTGCATCGGATATCACTGATTTAAAGGAAAGAATAAAATCTATCATCATCGGCTACAACCGCAAGGGTGAGCCGGTAACAGCAGGTGATTTAAAGGCACACGGCGCTATGACCGCTCTTTTGAAGGATGCTTTGAAACCAAATCTTGTTCAGACACTCGAGCATACTCCTGCATTCGTTCACGGCGGACCTTTTGCTAATATTGCACACGGCTGCAACTCTGTTATGGCCACAAGAATGGCAATGAAACACAGTGATTACACCGTTACCGAAGCAGGTTTCGGCGGTGATCTCGGTGCTGAAAAATTCCTTGATATCAAATGTCGTGCAGCAGGTCTTAATCCGTCCTGCGTAGTTATCGTTGCAACCGTAAGAGCATTAAAGATCCACGGAGGCGTATCTAAAAACGACAGTTCGGTTGAAAATCTCGAAGCACTTGAAAAAGGACTTCCCAATCTTTATAAGCATATCGAGAATATGACAGAGAATTTCCGTCTCCCGGCAGTTGTCGCTATTAATCGCTTCCCTACCGATACCGAAGCAGAATTAAAGCTTGTTGAGGATAAGTGTAAGGAATACGGCGTTAATGTTGCGCTTTGCGAGGTATGGGGTAAAGGCGGCAAGGGTGGTGTTGCTCTTGCAAACGAGGTAGTCCGACTTTGCGAAGAGAAAAACGATTTCACCTTCACCTATCCCGATGATATAACCTTAAAAGAGAAGATAAACGCTATTGCAACAAAAATTTACGGTGCAGACGGAGTTGATTTTACTGCTGCCGCTGAAAAAGAGCTGACTAATCTTGAAAATCTGGGATTTTCATCATATCCGGTATGTATGGCAAAAACGCAGTATTCGCTTTCCGATAATCCTGCGCTTATCGGCAGACCCGAAGGTTTTAGAATTACCGTTAAAAAAGCGAAGGTCTCGGCGGGTGCACGCTTCGTTGTATGCCTTACCGGCGATATCATGACTATGCCGGGACTCCCCAAGGTTCCCAGCGCCGAAAAGATCGATGTAGATGAAAACGGCGTTATCAGTGGTCTGTTCTGATGCTTAAAAGTGTATTGGATAAAAAGGTATGTGCTACGTGCAAATGGTGCTGCGGATTTGACAGCACTGATATATGGGAACTGCCAATGCTTGAAAGCACAGTGGCAAAGCGGCTTGAAAGTATTGGCTATCCGATAAAGGAGCTTAACGGCGCATACACATTTGACCTGATGTGCAAAGAAAACGAAGTATCACTCTGTCCTGTACTTGATAAAAGCAAAGGTTGCACATTGAGCGATGCAGACAAGCCTTTTGACTGCAAGATATGGCCGCTTCGCATAATGAAAAATGAAGATAACAACGTAATTGCCGTATCTAACAGTTGCCCTGCCTTAAAGGATAAAACGCAAGAACTTATCGAATTGCTGAAAAACGGTCTGTTTGAGCAGATAAAGGACTATGCAAAAAACAATCCCACCGGCATAAAACCTTACGACGAGGATTATACTGTATTGATGCAATTGTAGAAAAATTCGCAAAGCCGCAGATCACTCTGCGGCTTTAATTATGTCAATTTAGTTACTTTTATTGACATATATTTCTTTTATAATATAATTATTATACAAAATTTGTATCAAAGATTTTGAATATTTAACTAGGAAGATAAAATGAAACTAAAAGTTTTAACTGTAATTTTAAGCGTTATTTTAATCTTTTTCTGTATCCCGTTCTCGGCATCTGATTTTATGATCTGGGAGGAGGATACCGCCAATCTATACGAATGTGGCGATTATACCTACGAATTAATGTCAGACGGTAAGGATGTATTGCTGCTGCGTAAATACATAGTAGGTCTTGTTGAATTTTTAGGATAACAGATATATCAAACGGCGCTTTCGTAATAAATTACGAAAGCGCCGTTTAAATATTATATGCTATGAATTTGTATTAACCAAAATCATTCCGGTTCGATAAGTCCATATCTTCCGTCGTTACGCTCGTAAACTACATTGATACTGTCAGTATCCTGATTGTGGAACATATAAAACTTATGACCAATTAAATTCATCTGAAGGATTGCCTCCTGAACTGAAAGGGGTTTCATCGTAAACTTTTTGCTTTTTACAATATCAAAATCCTTCGGCTCATCATCTAGCGGAATATCAAATTCAACAAGTGCAGCAGATTTGATACGCTTTTCAAGTTTTGTTTTCTGCTTTCTTATTCTGCGCACGATGTTATCATAAGCATCGTCAAAAGCATCAAGCAGATCTATCTGCTCATCCTCTGCACGATAGACCAATCCGTTATCACGGATAGTTATTTCCACCGTAACTCGGTCGCGTTCCAGCCTGAGCATTACCGAAGCATCAGCATTATCTGAAAAGAATTTATCAAGCTTCTGCAACTTTTTCTCGATATGATCCTGTGTTGACGGCTTGATCGTCATTTTCTTTACGGTATAGGTTGTCTTCATAGTAATGTCTCCTTCTTTGTCTAGATTCAACAAAAGTTTGTTCTTTTGTTGAATATATTATAGCATATGTTATTAAGATTGTCTATACCTTTTTCAAAATAATTACAAATATTTATATTACCGCTGTTTTATGTCTTGTTACATGACAACCAATATTAACAGCAACGGGCAGACCGGCAATATGAGTAGCATACTGCTCAATATTAACAGCGAGTGCAGTTGTCTTTCCGCCGAACCCCTGCGGTCCGATATTTAAAGCATTGATTGCTTCAAGCATATCCTTTTCCAACTCACAGTAATACGGATCTTTATTACGCTGATCAACAGGGCGGCACAACGCACGCTTTGAAAGCAGAGCGCAATATTCAAAATCACCACCGATACCGACACCGACCACCATTGGCGGGCAGGGATTAGAACCGGCTTTTTTCACAATATCACAAACAGCGCCAATAATATCATCACGGCTTGCGGCAGGAGTGAGCATTTTAACACCGCTCATATTTTCAGATCCGAAGCCTTTAGGCGCAACTGTGAGCTTTATTTTATCACCGCCGACTATTTTTGTGTGGACGATTGCAGGGGTATTGTCATTAGTGTTTCTGCGGCTTATCGGGTCGTCGACTACCGATTTACGCAAAAGTCCTTCTGTATAGCCCTTTGCAACTCCCTTGTTTACTGCCGCTTCAAGATCACCGCCGACAATATGTACATCCTGACCTATTTCGAGAAAAACAACCGCCATCCCCGTGTCCTGACACACAGGGATATCAAGCTCCTTTGCTGCATCGATATTGCGGTATATATCCCCCATTATTGATTTGGGCAACGCTTCACATTCATTGATTTCAGCTGATTTTATGCAGTCACAAAGATCCGACGGCAGCACCTTATTGGCATCTATACAAAGCTGCGCCACCATTTTTGTGATGATATTACAATCTACTTCTCTTATCATAATTTTATCCTTTCAAGAATACATAAAACCGCCCGAAAAAACGGACGGTCCTACTTACAATTATCTCGGCGCACGGCGATTTGCACGCCTTGCATCGCCGTTTTTGCGTTTAAGATCAAGCATTTTTTCATCACTTGATGCCTTAAATTTAGCCATCATATCCTCAAAAGATTGTGGCTGCGAGGGCTTTTGAAATGAGTCGGGTCTTTCCTGATAATTGCGGCGGGGACGCTCCTTGCGCTCGGGCTGCTCAACAGTCTGCTTGATAGAAAGAGATATCTTGCCGTTATCTGTGCAGGATAACACCTTCACCTTTACGGTCTCTCCCTCCTTGACAACATCACGGATCTCGCTGACATACTTTGTTGAAACCTCTGAAATATGTACCATGCCGGTAACGCCCTTAGCCAACTCAACAAAAACTCCAAATTTTGTAATTCCCGTAACCTTACCCTCGAGAATTTGACCCACTTCCAACTGCATTAAATTAATACTCTCCTGTTTAAAATTTATTCGGTACTATTTTCCCGAAATATCTTCATATATCTCCTCATTGGCATATACAAATCCCAATTTTTCTCTTGCTGCACGCTCGATAAGCTCCTTTTGCGAGCCGTTGTTCAAAAGCTCGGAAAGCTCCTCATTCGACACTTGAAGCTCACTTATCTGCGCTTGTTTCTCGGCAAGTATCTTTTTGTTTTCTGCAAGCTCTGTTTGCAGCATTATCATTGCATATATCATATAAGCGGAGAACAACAGCAATGCTATTGGAAAAATAATTGTCTTTTTAGCCATTACTTTATCTCCTTTGCTTTTTGTCTTTTTATTTTTTTATTATACAACAGACCTCTTACCCGTTGCAACATATTTTTTATGATTTTTGCAAAAAATTTGCTTACTTTTTCACTTATCTTTCCAAAATATTCACTTATTGGCTTCATTATCCTTGTTTTGATAAATAAATTTATCTTTTTAACAAGCCTTACTGCACACTTTGTTCCTTTCATAAATATGCGTGAAAAAGTAAGACGCATCAATAAAAAACCAAGGAATTCACTTGCTATGACAAATGCACGCACTTCGCCCTGCACTCTTGTGTAAAGAATAAAAAAGGTGAGCATAGCGCTGATAAATGCGAATAATATATCCTCAAAAAAAACCACATATGACTTATGACGTACTGCATAGCGTACCGTGCGAAGTATATCGTAAACAATGCAC
>JAXJVX010000339.1:0-1229 GCA_036308305.1 Acutalibacteraceae bacterium
GATCCTCAATTGAACCGCCGCCTCTTCCGATGATTATAACATCGGCACATTTCTTTTTATTGACATTTTTAATCGCTTCGATCAACTGCGGTGCTGCCAAATCGCCTTGAACCTGCACGGGACACATTATCACTTCAGCGACAGGATATCGCCTTGTAAGTATATTAAGTATATCTTGAACAGCAGCACCTGTTGGAGAAGTTATAACTGCAATTCTCGAAGGCAGCCTTGGTATAGGCTGCTTTTTATCAGAATCAAATAATCCTTCTTTTTGTAATTTTTCCTTTAACTGCTGATACGCAATATTCAGTTCGCCCATTCCCTGCGGCTGCATATTGGTTATATACATCTGATAGGCACCATCGCGCTCATAAAGCGAGACTTTGCCCTTACAAATGATCTTCATTCCGTTTTCAGGCTTAAACTTAAGAGCAGAAGCATACTGTCTAAACATTACCGCCTTAATAACTCCTGTATCATCTTTTAGTGACATATACAGATGTCCGGATTTATAGTGATCGGTAAAATTAGATATTTCGCCGATTATGTAAACCTCATTAAGATAACTACTGCTTTCAAGCAGAGATTTAACATATATATTAAGTTGTGATACCGTTAAAACACGCTTGTCAGCCAATACTAAAACTCCCTTTTTGAATATAAGAGGTATGAAAGTACCGCTACTCCTGCGGCATTGTCTGAAGAAAATTCCGGCTTTGCAAAAATTGCACCTTTTTCAGAAAGTCTTGAGCGGATTATAGAGTTACTCATGACTCCGCCTGCAAATACCATAGGCAAATCAGAGTATTCATCTTTGATGCACTTGATCATTGCATAAAGAGTTTCGTAAATATGCTCAATAGCATATCTTGCAACATCTTCCTTACAATAACCGTTATCAATCATCCTTTTACAGATATTCTCAACACCAGAAAGGCAACAATTACAGCCTTTTAAACAGACATTTGGTTTCTTTCTAAGCTTGCCATTAACTGCAAGCTTGTCCAACATTGCACCAGCAGGGAACGATAAACCGAGCATAACACCTACACGATCAATAACCTGCCCTGCTTTTAGATCCAATGTTCTTGCAATTTGTGTAATTTTAAATATCTTCTCATCATCAGGTTCTACCAGCAATGCCTCAGTTGTTCCTCCTGAAAGATGAAATGCAATAAACCTTTTATTGAACAGATCAAATCTATCAGCTGAGTATAACGCAGCTGCCA
>JAXJVX010000340.1:0-1804 GCA_036308305.1 Acutalibacteraceae bacterium
GACAACGATGTTATTATATCAAAGTGAGTAAGATTTGTCAATACCTATTTTTAATTTTTTTGAAAAAAATGCTTTCAAGGTATATTAAAGTATATTGATATTTTCGGCCAAATGCATTATACTGTAGATATTAATTTAAAAGGAAATATATTATGAAAAATTTTTCAAATGTTCTTTATAAATTCAGTAATACAGCAATAAGCCTTTTCGCATGTATTTTTTCAGGTCTAATATTCTTGCTCAACTTTATGTTTAATGCCGTGGTAGGCTACGACAGCGACGAAAAGGTAACAATATCATATCACATAGTCAAGAGTATTATAATGATAGCAGTCGCAGCTGTGCTGATCTTTGCAGCAGCAAATTTTAAAAAGTACATTAGTAAGATCAATGAAAAAGGCTTATTTTGTCTTCTGTCGATTATGTATACGTTATTCGCACTGTATCTGATATTTAACTGTGACAGTAATATCCGTGCTGATGCAAGCACCACATTTTCAGCAGCCAAAGCAGTGCTGGGCGGTGACTACTCAACAATGCAAGTCGGCGGATACATACACAGATATCCGCATCAATCGGGTTTGATGCTTTATGATCAACTGCTGATGCAGTTCAGTGAAAATACCGCATTTAACTTTTTAGTGAACTTTTTCTTCGTGTTAGGTATTAATTTCTTCAATTATAAGATTGCAGATCAATTATTCAAAAGTAAAAGCGTAAATCTGCTTACCGTTGCCGTTTCTTTCGCATTTCTTCCGCAGTTTTTCTATATTATGTTTGCATACGGGCTTATCCCCGGATTTTTCTTTATGATAGTCGCTTTTTACAACACGATAAAGTACGCTGATAACCGAAAGCTGATTAATTTTATCGGTATGACGCTTTGTGCCGCATGCTCTGTTGTATTCAAAAAGAACTATATGATCGGTGTCGTAGCAATAATAATATACCTTGTATTAAAACTTCTAAAAGAGGTAAATATCAAGCATATTGCTGCGGTTACAGCAATGATACTGTGCCTTATTTTGCCGAGCAATATTATTATCTGCGTATATGAATCTTTGTCCGGCACACAGCTAAACGAAGGGACGCCATCTATATTATGGGTTGCAATGGGAACCGATATTGATAATAATGTACGTGCACCAGGATGGTATAACGGTTTCAATTACAGCGCATATACCGAATCCGGTTATGATAGCCAAGCTGCAGCAGAGCTTGGAAAAGAAAAAGTAATTGAAAATCTTGAAAAAATCAAGAACGAACCTGTAAAAGCATTTGTTTTCTTTAGAGATAAAACTATTTCGCAATGGTGCGAGCCGATGTATCAATCGGTATGGAGCGGTCCCCTTGAAAGTTGCAATCAATATACGCACACTGAGCTTCTACAGTCGATCTACAACGGCAAGAATGCTGAAAATGCTCTTGCAACCTTCAGTAAGTTCTTATGCCTTATAATATGGGCATTTTCGTTCCTGTTTGTATATAAGCACGCAAGCAAGCACGACGGTTGGCAGATAATGTTTTTGTTTTTTATCGGTGGACTTATTTTCCACACCTTGTGGGAAGGAAAAAGTCAATATATCTATCCCTATGTTTTCTGCATGATACCGTTTGCAATGTTTGCGGTTGCTGATACAGTCAAAACGGCTGAGGGACTACTTATAAAAATAAAACCATCAAAGCATTAACAAAAAAGAACACCTTGGGAGACACTTCGTAAAGAAGTTTCTCCCAATTTCTTTTTATATAAAAAATGACACATTCGGCTTGAAAGTGTCATAGTGGGTTACGTACTTTGAAA
>JAXJVX010000341.1:0-10994 GCA_036308305.1 Acutalibacteraceae bacterium
ATATAGTAATACAAAAGAAAGACAGCGTTTTTGTTTTAAATAATTCGATATTAAGTAAACTACGTGGTAAAAATATAAAAGGCAGACTTGTAGGATGCGATGATGAAAGAGTTTACATTATAGAGGATAAGGATATTTCCTCGTATGATATCCAAGATGGAAAATTTATCGATACTGTTACAACGTTGTCTGATGATCAAGTTTTAAAATCTTTTTATATATTCAATGATGTCTATGAACTAATTGTTATGAACAAAACCAATGAACAATATATTTCGAAAAACATAAGTATAAAATAGGATTATTTCAAATGGCGGAGAGGGTGACCTCTCCGCCTTAACTTTTACCACAAAGCTGAATGTTGGCTTATTTATAAATTAATTCGTTGTTTACGATTTCGGTGACGCGCTGTTTGATGTTGTTCATTCGGCGACCCCACTCCATTTGGTTGGTGGCTTTAAATTCCTCAGTAATGCCTTCTGATTTCTTATACTGCACTATAAGATTATCGAACATTTCTTGTGCCTGGACATTTATCTCAAAGAGATAGGAATTGAGCTTGCCTTCGAAACTTAGGCGGTTGTAGGTAGCTTTTTGGCGCGATTTGAGATAATCTTTGTGCCGCATACCCCATACACCAATTTCTTTTGTTTCAACCTCCGGCAGTGTGAAGCAGGGGATGTAATAATCACCGTTCAGTTCATACCACAATCCGTTGGATTCATCGAAAATATACTTTTCCATATCAGTTGTCCTCCCACAAAAAATCACTAAAGGGAGCATTGTTACTGATAAAGGTATCGTAGGTGAACTTTGCGCCGAGTCTGAAACCGACAATAAAACTATCGAGGTTGGATTCACCATTAACCACGCTCCAAGCGTTGACGTGGTCGAGGAACTTGCTCTTTTCTTCGCCTTTGAGTTTGGCGGTCAAGTATTCCTCGGTTTCATTGAGCGTTTGCATTTCTTTCATTACCGCTTTACTCTGTTTGATACTGCGAGCTTGCGGGTCGATATTGCCATAATAGAATTCTTTAATAAAGTCTTTCATAAACTAACCTCCGTTTTTCTTTGAGTTGAAATTTGGATAGTCTATTGAAAGAGAAAATCCGAACCCGCCGCCTATTAGACGGAGGTTCGGATTATTCGTGTTTGGTCGAGGCGACAGGATTTGAACCTGCGGCCTCTGCGTCCCGAACGCAGCGCTCTACCAAACTGAGCCACGCCTCGACATAATATTAATCGCTTAAATTTCAGCGACTTAAATATTATATTGTAAACAAAACGATTTGTCAATACCTTTTTTACAAAATTCTATAAATTAATACAGCATACTTTTGCCGTGCTGTTTGTATTCACTGGGGGTAAGTCCGGTATGCTTTTTAAATGCTTTGTTAAAGTTTGCGGTATTGTTAAATCCGCTGTCAAGTGCGATCTCCAGCATAGTATACTCGGCGTTCTTATCAAGCAAACGCATAGCTATATCAATACGCTTTTCAGTGATATAATCCCAAAGTGTGATTCCCATAACTGTTTTAAATACATTTGAAAAATAACTTGCACTCATACCGGCAACGTCTGCAATATCGCAAAGCCGTAGTTCAGTAGTAAGATTTTTATGTATATATTCAACTGCCTCGCTTATGGCGGTCATACTTTTTGCAGCAGTCTCATTTTTTTGTTGGTATTTGCCGCTGCGGACAAGACTTGTCAGTATTTCTATCAGCTTTGCACGCACCATCATACGGTATTCCGGAAGACTACATTCAAATTCATTCTCAGCTTCAAGCAAAAGTCTGCTGATGTTCTCTTGCAGCTCGCTACCTCTTTCAATACGGTTTTCAAAATCTGGCGAATGTGAGAAAAGAAGATTGTAATCAGTAAAGCGTTCGGTCTCATCGCCCCAGAAAAATCTTGGCTCGATATGCAAATTCATTATCTGCATACCGCCTTCATCAATCTCAGTGATGCAATGTATTTCATTTGAGGAGAAAACGAACACATCGCCTTTTTTGATAGTATAACTCTTACCGCACATAGAATAAATGCCGCTGCCCTCTTTTATAAGTACTATCTCAAATTGGCTGTGACGGTGTTCACGCCATATACGATGACCCTGCGGTACATTTACATTAAATAGCTTGACAAGAAACCCTTTGCCTACGCGCTCTCTTATGTATGCTTCCTTAACACTCATGGGTGATCCCTCATTCGTAAAATAGTTTGCAAAACCGTTAATATATTTGTTGAACTGTATTTAGCGTACAGATATAATATAATCACATTATACCTTGTGTTGTTTACAAGGTCAAGAGTAAAAATATATTTGTTAAGGGAGTAATATTTATGTCATTTAATACTTGTTCAAATCCGTCGGATCTTCGTATTACAGATATGCGTTTTGTGGATATCGACGGCGCGCCCAAAAGATGTACACTTATCAAAATTATGACCAATCAGGGGCTTGTAGGTTACGGCGAGGTGCGTGATGCGTCCAGCAAGACCTATGCATTAATGCTTAAAAGCAGAATTTTAGGCGAAAACCCCTGCAATGTGGATAAGATATTCCGTAAGATAAAGCAATTCGGCGGACCTTCCAGACAGGGCGGCGGTGTTTCCGGTATTGAAATAGCTTTGTGGGATCTTGCGGGCAAGGCATACGGAGTGCCGATGTATCAGCTGCTCGGCGGTAAATTCCGTGATGAGGTCCGTGTATACTGTGACACTGATGTTGATGGCAAGCACACAGGTCACGATATGGGTCTTGCGCTCAAAAAGCGTCTTGATATGGGCTTTACCTTCTGTAAAATGGATCTTGGTATCGGACTTTTGCTTGATGAGCCCGGCACGCTGAATGCTCCTTTAGGCTTTATTGATGATATGAAAAAGTATGCGCCGCACATTCTCAATGTTCAGGGCGGTTCTGTAACTGCTGATATGATGAAGGCGCAGAAAACTTATGACATTGTTACAACTGCGCATCCATTTACCGGTATTCACCTTACTGAAAAAGGACTTGATTATCTTGAAAACTATGTGCGTGAGGTTCGTGAGGTTATCGGCTATGAAGTGCCGCTTGCTATCGACCATTTCGGCCATATCTGTGTTGAGGATTGTATTCGTTTTGCTCGCAGAATGGAGCCGTACAACCTTGCATGGATCGAGGATATGATTCCGTGGATGTATACCGATCAGTATGTCAGACTTCGTAATTCAACTACCATCCCCGTTTGCACAGGTGAGGATATCTATCTTAAAGAGGATTTCGAGAAGATCATCAAGGCAGGCGGTGTATCTGTTATCCATCCCGATATTCTGACCTGCGGCGGTGCGCTTGAACTTAAGAAGATCTCTGATATCGCTGATGAAAACGGTGTTGCAGTTGCTGTTCATATGGCAGAGTCGCCGATAGCTTGTATGGCTGCTGTGCATACCGCTGCCGCTATGCATAACTGTCTTGCACTTGAATTCCATTCTATCGATGTTCCGTGGTGGAGTGATATTGTTAAGGGTCTGCCCAATCCGATCATTGAAAACGGATTTATCAAGGTTCCTGAAAAGCCGGGTCTTGGTATTGATGATCTTAACGAGGAAGTCATCGCAGCTCATGTCAATGATCAGATCCCCGGTATCTGGGAGTCCACCGATGCATGGAATAAAGAATTCTCTAACGACAGAATATGGAGCTGAATTTTTTTGATTTTATACAAAAATTTTCTTGCACAAACAACATATATATGGTATCATATAACCGCTGATTTTCTTCAGAGGTTATTGGTGTTTTTGAAAGGAGCAATAACTTATGATGGATATTAATGCTACAATGAAAAATTTCACCGAGCAAAAGGAGCTTATGGAGGATAAGATCCATAACGGCATCGAAGCATACCGTAAGGGCTACTTTAAGATCAATTTTGTTGATAGTGAAGGGAATCCCGTAAAAGGTGCTGATGTGAAGATCCGTCAAAAGACAAGCGAATTTAAGTTCGGATGTAACATTTTTAAACTCGGCTGCTTTAAGACCGACGAGGAAAATGCCAAGTATGAGGAGCTTTTCAAAGGTCTTTTTAACATGGCAACTATCCCATTTTATTGGAATGATTTTGAGCCGCAGGACGGACATATGCGTTTTGATAAGAATTCAGAATTTATCGATCGCCGTATTCCGCCTGAGTTAGCAATTGAATTCTGTCAAAAGCATAATATCGAGGTAAAGGGTCATCCGCTTTTTTGGCAGGCAATGCTGCCAAAGTGGTTGCCTGATGACTATGAGGAGATCAAACTTTATTGGGAGAGAAGACTCAAGGCTATCGCAGAGCGTTATGACGGAGTTATCCGCACTTTCGACTGTGTTAATGAGTGTACATCTGTTCCGATGAATAATTGGGAGCCTCATAAGAAAGAAGGCTCATACCGCAATCAAAAGCCGATAAGAGGTGTGTATCCTGAATGGGCATTTGAGCATACTGCTCATCATTTCCGTAAGTCGAAGCTTGTGCTTAACGAAACTGCCGGCCCATGGGATGAATATAAGCAGGAGCTTTCACCTTACTATCTTCTTGCCGAAAATCTTATCAATAAGGGTGCACAGGTAGATATCATCGGTTTGCAGTATCATAATTTCAACACGCCTGAAAACATGAAGGATCTTGCTCCGAAATATTACAATCCTGTTCATCTTTACAATGTTATGGATACATACGGTAAGCTTCAGCGCCCGCTTTCAGTATCCGAGATAACCATTCCCGGTTACGATGATGATATGCAGGCAGAAACACTTAAAAATCTTTACAGCATTTGGTTCTCGCACCCTGCAATGGAGTCTATCATCTATTGGAATATGGGCGATAACTGTGCTATTACTTCCAAAAACAACGCAGGCTGGTCAGAGGATCAGTATAAGAGCGGTATCGTTCGTTCAGACTTTACTAAGAAGCCGGCTTACGAGGTGCTTGATGAACTTATCAACAAGCAATGGCGTACAAACATTGATATAGAGGCTAATGCTGATCACACCTATTTTAAGGCGTTCTACGGTGAATATGAGGTAACTGCCCGTCATGGCGACAAGGTAGTTACGAGAAACTTAAAGTTGACCAAAAACGGCTGGCAGGAATTCTATTTTGAATTCTAAGATAAGAGGTGCAGGATATGGAGAGGATTTTTGAAGGTAAGACTGCACTCGTTACCGGTTCTTCAAGAGGTATCGGCAGCGCTATTGCTTATGACCTTGCAATAAACGGTGCATTTGTATATATTCACAGCGTTTCTAATATTCAGAAAGCGCAGGAAATGTGCGATAAAATAAGAGCAGCCGGAGGAAAATGTGATACTGTACAGGCTGATTTATGTGAGCCTGAGCAGTATGCAGATCTTATAGATAAAATAGGCGGCGTTGACTTTTTGGTGCTTAACGCATCGGTGCAGTATAAAAACACATGGGACAAGATAACTATTGATGAATTTAATAAACAGGTAAACTGCAATCTGCTTTCGTCAATGCTGCTTATTCAGCAGGCAGTTCCGTATATGAAAAAACGCGGAGGCGGTCGTATAATCACTATCGGTTCGGTTCAGGAAACAAAACCGCATCCCGAAATGCTTGTATATTCCGCCACAAAATCGGCGCAGACAACTATGGCAAAGTCTTTGTCACTTATTCTAGCGCCTGATAATATTACAGTTAACAATGTTGCACCCGGTGTAATCTTCACCGACCGTAATGTTGTTGCATTGTCCGATCCTGAGTATGCAAAAAAGGTGACCGATTCAATACCGTTGCGGTTCTACGGCGAGCCGAAGGATATTGCTGGCACTGTACGCTTGCTTTGTTCAGAGGACGGAAGATATATAACAGGGCAGAGCATTTATATCGACGGAGGTAAAAGTGTTCAGTAACTAGTGGAGGTATTTTAATGGATAAAGCAAAATTGCAGGAATTGTTAGATTCAATGACATTACAGGAAAAAGTAGGTCAGATGTTTCAGGGAAGCGCACCTATGTTCGGAACTGTCGGTGCGGTTACAGGAAATGTCGGAATGGAATGGGTAACTCCTGAGATCGTTTATACGATGGGTTCGGTACTCAATGTTTTCAGTATTGAGCGCATGAAGAAGCTCCAGGATTTTCACCTGCAGCACAGCAAAATTCCGCTTATTTTTATGATGGATATTATTTGCGGATATAATACTATTTTTCCTTTATCTCCTGCAATGGCAGGTACATTTAACCGTGAACTTATCAAGCAAACTGCACGCATTTCTGCAAAGGAAGCCGCAGCGCACGGTGTTAATGTAACATTTTCCCCTATGGTTGATATATCCCGTGATTCCCGTTGGGGCAGAGGCAGCGAGGGCTACGGCGAAGATCCCTGCCTGTCATCTATGTGTGCTGCTGCAATGGTAGAGGGTTACCAGGGCGATGATCTTTCAAGTCTTGACACGGTTGCTGCATGCGTTAAACACTTTGCTGCTTACGGCGCAACCTATGACGGTAAGGATTATAATTCTACCGATATGTCAGAACGTGTGTTGCGAGGAGTATATCTTCCTCCGTATAAGGCTGCTGTTGATGCAGGTGCAGCACTTATAATGACCTCGTTTAACACTATAAATGGTGTTCCCGCTACTATTAATCATCACACAAATGTTGATATACTTCGTAACGAGTGGGGATTTGACGGTGTTGTTATTACAGACTATGCTTCTGCTCTTTACAGTTATCATGAGGGAGGCTGTAACAGCGAGGCTGAAAACGCACAGCTTTGTATTGAAAGCCAAGTAGATATTGATATGATGGATGAAGTATATTCTCTTTATATCAAAAAAGCGTTGGATCAAGGGCTTATTACTATCGAGCAAGTAGATGCCTGCGTAATGCGTATTCTTGAGCTTAAAAACAAGCTTGGTGTGCTTGATGATCCATACCGCTATATGGATGAAACGGCTGCCGATAAGCTTGATTATGAGGCTCATAATGCAGTTGCAAGAAGAGCAATTTATGAGGGCAGCGCTCTGCTTAAGAACGATGATAAGGTATTGCCGCTTAAAAAGACTGAAAACATTGCTTTTATCGGACCGTTTACGCATATGAACGATCTTGTAAGTGAGTGGTCAAAGGTAGTTGATACCCGTCATAAGGGTGTAACGCTTGTTGATGCTCTTAAAGAGCGTGAAGATATCACCGGCAACAACACCATTTGCCGCGGTACTTCGGTACTTCGTAAGGAAGAATTCTCGGATATCGTTCCCGAAGATCCATGTTATGATGAACCAGAGAAATATTTTGCCGAAGCAATTGAAAAAGCAAAGAATGCCGATACAGTTGTAATGTATATGGGTGAGTCAAGCCTTCAGTTCGGCGAGTCACGCTCGAGAACAGAGGCAAGCATGCCTGAAGTGCAGATGGAGCTGCTGCGAGAGATACATAAAGTAAATCAAAATATTATTGTTGTTCTGTTCAACGGCAGACCGCTTGCTCTTACTGAGGTTTCAGAACTTTCAAAAGCAATTCTTGATGTATGGTATCCCGGAACAGAGGGTCATAGAGCAATACTTGATATGCTGTTCGGTGATGAAGTGCCGTCCGGCAGATTGCCGTTCTGCTTCCCGAGAAAACCTGGTCAGACTCCGCTTTTCTATAGTTATCTTGTAACAGGACATGCAAATTACAACGGTAAGAATAATCAGTTTGGTTTACGTTATCTTGATACATGGAACACCCCGCTTTATCCGTTTGGTTACGGTCTTTCATATACCGATTTTGAGTATTCAAACCTTAGGCTATCAGCCGATGAAATGACTGTTGACGGTAAGATAATCGCAAGTGTCGATATCGAAAACAAGGGCGAGCGTGATGCTTATGAAACCGTACAGCTCTATATCCGTGACAGATATGCAAAATTCATATCACGCCCCGTTAAGGAAATGAAGGACTTTAAAAAGGTATTCATCAAAAAAGGTGAAAAGGTTACTGTTTCATTTGAGATCACAGAGCCAATGCTCCGCTATTATAATATTAATGATGAGTATGTTTCCGAAAAGGGTCTGTTCCATGCATTCGTTGCACCGCACAGCTACCACGAGGAATATAAAGAATTCAATCTTATTTAATTACAAATCCCCCGAAACAACTGTCTTTCGGGGGATTTGCTGTTTTTATCCGTGAAAAATATGTTGAATAATTGCGTATTTCGTGGTACAATTAATTCAAATCATTTTTGGAGTGTTATTAATGAAAAAAGTTATATGTATTCTTCTTACTTTAGTGTTTGTCCTTTCATTTTCTGCGTGCGGTAAAGAAACAACAAGCGGAAATAACATTGTTAAGGAAACTACTACCGTCGCTGCTGACAGCGGGTATCTTACCGGCAAGCATTATGCTTTTATTCATATCAAGGATTACGGCGATGTTAAACTTGAGCTTGATGCAGATGAGGCTCCGATAACAGTAACAAACTTCATTGACCTTGCCAACCAAGGCTTTTATGATGGTATATCATTTCATAGGTTTGTTGATGATTTTGTACTTCAAGGCGGTGATCCGCTCGGCACAGGAAGTGGCGGCTCAACCAGAAAGATCAAGGGCGAATTTATTGTAAACGGTGTAAGTAATAATATAAAGCATACAAGAGGCGTTATCTCAATGGCGAGAGCCAACGATTATAACTCTGCATCTTCACAGTTCTTCATAGTGCTTGATACATCTTCAACAGTATCCAGCTCGCTCGACGGTCTGTATGCGGCATTCGGTTATGTTACCGAGGGAATGGATGTTATCGATGCAGTTTGTGCTGATGCTATAGTTAATGATTATTCAAGCGGATTGATCTCAACCGACTCAAGAGCGTGTATCGAAACTATTGAAGTTATAGAATGAGGTAGACAGTTATGGCAGATTTTATTACAAGAAAATTTGGAAAAAGTAAGCGAATTGCGCTTATTGCACATGATAATATGAAACCTGAACTTATAGAGTGGTGTTTTGAGAACAAGCATGTGTTGAGCGGTCATTCACTATGCGGCACAGGCACAACAGCAACTCTTATTGCAGCAAAAACAGGGCTTGATGTTAAGGCGTATAACAGCGGTCCTCTTGGCGGTGATCAGCAGATAGGTGCACAAATAGCAGAGGGGAATATTGATATTGTAGTATTCTTTTCCGATCCGCTCACCGCACAACCTCATGACCCCGATGTTAAGGCGCTGCTTCGTATAGCGCAGGTTTACGATATCCCGATCGCCAACAATAAGGCAACGGCTGACTTTATCGTGCATTCAGAGTATTTTAACTTCACTTATGAGAATAAGTACCGTGATCATTCGCAGAACACTAAGGACAGAATAGAAGCATTATCTTAAATTCAAAAATCGGCTGAGTCAAAAACTCTGCCGATTTTTTATGCATAATGCACAAAAAATAATTTATGCATTTGTTTGTCTAGTGTAAATAGTAGAAGTTGTTAATTAGTTGTTGACATTGTACAAAAAATAGCGTATAATTTAGTCAAACACAACAAACGAGGTATAAAACGATGACATACGAAAAGAAATTCGAGTCCCTTAAAAAGAAGTTTGATACAGTTGATACATCAAAGTTTGATAGATATTTTGCAATCCAGTTTGTTATGACTGATGAGGATTGTCACGGTATTTTCTACATTTCATATATTGGCGGAGAGTTCGTTGTAGCTCCTTATGATTATGTTGATAACACAGCAACTGTTACTGCTGCATCTGCAGAGATCGCAAAGCTTGCAAACGGTACAGTTTCAAAGTCACTCGTTGTTGATGGTGATGCTGATGTTGTCACGGCTTTCGCTGCAGCTTATAAAAAGGCTGCTGCAAAAAAAGCACCGGCAAAAAAGGCTTGTGCTAAGAAAGCTTCTAAATAAGCTGATAAGTATTTTTTTCATAAACCCCCTTGTTTTAAAGGACAAACCGTCTTGCGCAAGCAGGGCGGTTTGCCCTTATACAGAGATGTTGACTTTTTAAGCCATAAGGGGTAGAATACTCTTAAAGGAGTTATAATATGAAACATTTTTTGATTGTTGTTGATATGCAAAATGATTTTATCAATGGCTCGCTTGGCTCAAAAGAGGCTGAAAATATTGTTGACGCTGCGGCAGATATGATAAAGAATTTTTGCGGTGAGATATTTATAACGTTAGATACTCATTTTGAAGATTATTTATCTACAAGTGAAGGCAAAAAACTTCCGGTCATGCATTGCATCAATGGGACTCACGGCTGGCAGCTCAATGCAAAAATAGCGGCCGCACTTGACGGTAAAAGCATTACAAAGGTCGAGAAATTGACCTTTGGTTCTACCAAGCTTCCGCTCCTTATCGAAAAAGCCGCTGGTGATGAAGACTTCGATATTACCCTTATCGGACTTTGTACTGATATATGTGTAGTGTCGAATGCACTCATGCTCAAGGCTCATTTCCCCGAAAAGGATATAACAGTTGATGCGGATTTGTGTGCAGGAGTAACGCCGGACAGTCATATTGCTGCATTGGCAACAATGAAAATGTGCCAAATAAATATAAAGGAGTAGGTGTTTATGTTTAATGCAGAAAAGGTAAAAACACAGTGTGTTGAATGGATAAAGCAGTTCTTTGAGGAGAATGGTAAAGGCTGTAATGCAGTAGTCGGCATTTCCGGCGGAAAGGATAGCTCAGTTGCCGCTGCACTTTGTGTTGAGGCACTTGGTAAGGACAGGGTTATAGGTGTTTTAATGCCGTGTGGGGAACAGCATGATATTAATATGGCACACTTGCTTGTTGAGCATCTTGGTATCAAGCATTATGTTGTTAACATCAAGGATGCAGTTGACGGACTTGTATCAAGCCTTCCTAATGATCTGGAAATAAGCGTTCAGGCAAAAACAAATCTACCGCCCAGAATTCGTATGTCAACACTTTATGCAGTTTCCCAAAGCGTGAACGGAAGGGTAGTAAATACCTGCAATCTTTCGGAGGATTGGGTAGGATA
>JAXJVX010000342.1:0-1556 GCA_036308305.1 Acutalibacteraceae bacterium
AGAAGCTGCACGGAGTGTTGTTAACTCTTTTTCTGTTAAAGCACCGACACCGTTAGTGCTTGCACAATAGTTGATAAACTTGTGGATATTGAGCACAACCCAGCCATCGTCGCCTAATGCTGTGTATTTGCCGTTTTCGATAGTCCATCCGGTTGTAGTAAAGTCACCCGAAGTCAACCGGTTGATGGTGAAAGTGTTTTCGGCTTCATCGATATCAATTTTAAGTGGATCGTTTTTATCACCGAAATACCGTTTAACAGTATCGATATTCGTCAGCGGTAAGCATCCTACTTCTGACGGTGAAGGATTGCTATTTCCTGCACACACATTTGCATATTTAACGATTTTGTTTTTAAGAGTACCAGCTTCATCAGTCACCCAACCTTCTGTAAACTGTTTGCCCTTGTAAACATACAAATGGTTTTCGTTAGCACAAGCATCATAACCGCCGGCATATAATACATCTACGGGATCTTCTCCTGCCTTACCATCACTATTTGGTCCTTGAGCACCTGCTACTTCTTCTTCTTTTTCTTTCGCACTTTTTACAGCACTCAAGTACATATACGAACCTGTCATTGAGTCGGAACGGTCGAGGAGGATCGTTACATCCGCGGACGTAGAGGTAGTGGAGCCTGTTGAAAATTCCGGGTCGTGAACGCCGAGAGTGATGTCGGCAAGTCCCGTTGTCATATAATTCTGAGCCCAACGAGCATCCTTTGAGAGGATCGGTGCCGCCTTCTCAACCTGGTAATCGAGCTCCGGACTTATAATATCTGCATGAGAATCACTTCCGAATTCAAAGTATGCCTCGCTGTTTGTCGCAATTTTGCCGTTTGCACCGTTATTAAGCGATTTATACAGCTCATTGTACGTCAAATAGCTACCCTTATCTACTACAACATCGAAGGTCAGCTTTGAATTAACACTTTTGTCCGGAATTGCCCATTTGATTGTCTTATTAGTACGGTCGATTGTAATCGACTGTCCATTTTCAAATGTAAACTCTGCACCGCTGAATCTATAGGATTTTTCGGTATTATCACTATTCGTTATTGTCAGCGTACCTGTAGGAGTGTCGGGGAAAGCGAAGTAATCGCTCAATTTGTCGAAATATATACCTGCGTTGGACGATGCTTCGTAGATAGCGCTTGTAACATCATTTGCGAACTGTTCGGAGTCGGTAATGTTGATATATCTTGCCGCGCTGACTTTTGTGACAGTATCGCCTGTAATCGTTGTATTGTTAGCGTGATGTACAAGCCGATTCAAGTAGTACGAACGGTCTGTCTGAACTGTACCGCCATGTGCATCCAAAAGTCCGATACCTACGGAGTAGAAGTAGACTTCGTTAGTGCCATTATTAGACGCCGCTTTAATCAAGTTTTCAACGCAACCTTTAAAAGTACTATCGTTTGGGTCGTTCGGAGCACCGTCAGAAACGAACAGTATCAACTGTTTTTTGTTTTTACCCTCATGGTCATTTATAAGTTGAGTCGCATCTTTAAGGCCCTGATCATAGTAGGTGTTATCACCGGTGTCTATCTTATACGGTG
>JAXJVX010000343.1:0-3638 GCA_036308305.1 Acutalibacteraceae bacterium
GAAGTTTCTCCCAATTTCTTTTTATATAAAAAATGACACATTCGGCTTGAAAGTGTCATAGTGGGTTACGTACTTTGAAAACACACCTATCTCAAAGATAAAAAATCATTAGTGTTATTGTGAGACAGGTCTCACAGTTTTATTTTGCCTTACGACAAAGTGATATTAAAACCTTCGGTTTTAGTTTTATTATATTCGCCCATAACTGCCGAAGGCAATATCACTTGGACGAAGTCCAAATATAACTGCGAAGCAATATAACTCACCGAAAGGCGAATATAACTGAGGCGCACTTACTTACGAAGTGCGCCTCTTGGTGTTCTTTTTGCTTATATTACCTATTATTATATCATTCATAGTGGTTGACATAAACAAATCAATGTTGTATAATTATTGTGAATGAAAACCAAATTAAAGGAATACATATTTTGAAACCAATAAATCTTGATGACCGCCTTTTAACAATCGCCAACTGTGTTCGCCGTGGTTGTGTGGCTGCTGATATCGGCACCGACCACGGATATCTTGCAGTATATCTTGTGCAAAATGGTATTGCAAAGCATGTTTTTGCGTGTGATATTAATGAAGGGCCTCTATCCAATGCACAAGCCACTATTAAAAAATACGGGCTGGGCGATCATATTGAAACCAGACTTTCTAACGGACTTGAAAAAATAGCTCCGAATGAATGCAGCGATATTATCATTGCCGGTATGGGTGGCGAGCTGATAGCCTCTATCTTGTCGGATGCACAATGGGTCAAAAGTAAAGATATCAATCTCTGTTTACAGCCAATGACAAAAGCTGATGCACTCCGAAAGTTTCTTTGTGAAAACAGTTTTGTTATCACAGATGAAACCGCTGTTGCAGTTTCAGGTAAGATATACACCTGTATGTGTGTTACATACGGTAATATAAAAGAATACGACGAGCTTTACTATTATATCGGCGAATTAAAGAATAAATATGATGAAATGTCGATAAAATACAAGACCCGTGTTTACAATTCACTTAAAAAGCAGGCAAACGGCTCAAAAGACGCTCACCTTGTTGCTTTATGCGAAGCCTTGAAAGGATACTTGACCAATGACAGTAAATGATATATACGATCTGATCGACAGAATTGCACCGTTTGACACGCAGCTCCCTTTTGATAATGCGGGACTGCTTATCGGCGACGGCAATAAAAAGGTTACAAAAATCGGTGTTTGTCTTGATATTACCAATGATGCGATAGCATATGCAGCCGAAAACGGTATTGACCTGATAGTGGCGCATCATCCGATTATTTTTGATGCAATCAAATGTATTAAAGCTGATACACCGGTTTTCAACCTGATCAAGCGCGGAATCAGCGCAATATGCGCTCATACAAATCTTGATGCAGCAAAAAACGGAGTAAATCAAGCACTTGCCCAAAAGCTTGAACTGTCTGAAATCATCCCAATCTGCGATGAAGAATTCAAAAACTTCCCGCCTATTGCACGTATGGGCAGATTATGCCGCAAAATGAATTCTGAAGAGTTGTGCGGATATATTTCCGAGAAACTGGGATCACAAGGCGTGCGTGTAAATGATATCGGCAAACTGCACGAATACATTATTGTATTCGGCGGCGCAGGTAACGATTTTATCGAGCAAGCAAAGAAGCTTGGTGCAGATGCACTCATCACCTCCGAAATCAAACAGCACCAATGGCTAATTGCAAACGAGATCGGTTTGACGGTATTTGACGCAGGCCATTATTACACAGAAAATGTTATTGTCAAGCCGTTGTGCGAGTTTCTTACAGACTGCGGAGCTGATGCAACGATCATTCCGCAAAAAGCACCCTATACCGTATATTAGAAAGGATTTTCATTTTGGCTCTTGACGGATGCTTATTGCATATTATAAAAGAACAGCTTAATAATGATGCCATAGGTGCAAGGATAGAAAAGATCACAATGCCATATAAGGATATGATAATTTTTCATCTTTCTGCGACAGGATTCAAGTGTCGGTTGCTTATATCCTGCGAACCGGGCGCACCACGAATTCACACGACTGTCAAAAAATACGAAAACCCGCCCGTGCCGCCAATGATGTGTATGCTGTTGCGTAAGAAAATGGTCGGCGGTAGGCTCAGAGGCGTGCGTCAGGCAGGGATCGACCGTGTTTTGTTCCTTGATTTTGACTGCAAAAACGAGATGTCTGACGATGTTGTCATCACCGTTGTTGTTGAAATAATGGGTAGACTTTCTAACATTGCCGTTTTGCAGGACGGCAAGATCATCGACTGTATCCGCCGTGTTGATCCGCAGGAAGGTAAGCGATTTATGCTTCCGGGTGCAGTTTACGAGCTACCCTTGTGTCAGGACAAGCTGAATATATTGACTTGTGACATGTCTGAAATTACCGAACAGTTGAAAAACGGTACTGATATCACGGTAGACAAGGCACTTTCAAAGATAATTGACGGCACCTCCCCTATCATCTTCCGTGAGATCGCTCACAAAGCAGGAGTGAGTGGACTGTATGTATCACAGCTCACTCCCGATATGATCGCCGCTCTTTCACATCAGTTGAATAAATTCAAATCTGCCGTTTTAAATCATGGCACTCCTACTGTTATTATTGATGATACCGGTGTTCCGAAGGATTTTACCTTTATTGACATTGCTCAATACGGTAGCGGATATAAAAATGTAACCTATTCATCTGTGGGTGAAATGCTTGATGAATTCTTTACCGAACGTGATAATGCGGCTCATATGCACCGTCTTTCTGCCGATTTGCTAAAGTTGCTTACTAATGCATATGAACGCACAGAGCGTAAAATTAATGCACGCAAACAAGAACTGCAAAACACCCGTGACCGTGAGAAGCTTCGTATATACGGTGAGCTGATAAAGGCTAATCTTCACTTTATATCCCCAGGCGACAGCTTTGTTGATGCGGTAAATTATTATGATCCCGAATGCGGCACTGTGCGTATTCCTCTTGATGTTTCGTTATCACCTCAAGGCAATGCACAAAAGTATTTTAAGGAATACAAAAAGGCATCTACTGCTGCCGGAATGTTAGAGGAACTTATTAGAAAAGCCCAGGAAGATCTTGTATATATTGATTCTGTATATGATTCCCTCACCCGTGCGACCACTGCCTCGGAGCTTGACAGCATTCGAGATGAGCTTTGTGATACAGGATATGCTAAACGCACTCAAAAGAGTAACCGCAAGCATCAAAAAGGTACGCCCATAAAATACATCTCAACCGATGGATTTGTTATTTTTGCAGGCAAAAACAATCGTATGAATGACGAGCTTACTCTCAAAACTGCTGCTAAAAACGATTATTGGTTGCATACCAAGAATATCCCCGGCTCACACATTATAATAGTTTGCAATGAGCAAACACCACCTAATTCCACATTGGAACAGGCGGCTATCATTGCTGCGGTCAACTCAAAAGCCGCAAGTAGCAGCTCTGTGCCGGTCGAATGTACCAAGGCAAGATATGTTAAAAAGCCATCCGGCGCAAAACCCGGAATGGTGATATATACAAACAACCAAACATTTTATGTAAACCCCGACCGTGAGGTTGAAAAATCACTTAAAAAGGACTAAATATAATGAAATTACCGAATGATCCTATTA
>JAXJVX010000344.1:0-18241 GCA_036308305.1 Acutalibacteraceae bacterium
CGATAAGTATGGAATTTTTGCTAAAGGATATGAGTGTAATATACGCACTGAACAACAGGTTATCGACATATTTAATGATATAGATAAATGCGACAAATTTGTTGAAACAGTAGTTTTAAATGCTGCAGATATGGGCTTTAACTCCAAAGACCCTGCGGCGGGTCAGGATTTTTGGACGGTATCTGTAGAGGATTTTCAAAAAGTTTTTGAAACCAATCTTGTGTGGAACTTTACAATAATTAGACAAGCCGCTATCAGAATGAGGGAAAAGGGTAAGGGCTCTGTGGTTTTCCTTAGTTCTAACACGGCTTATCGAGCAATACCTAATCGTGCGGCATATTCAGCATCAAAAGGCGGCATAAACGCTTTTTCAAAAGCTCTTGCGGTTGATTTAGGTCAGTTTGGTATTAGATGTAATGTTGTTCTACCTGGAACGATTAAAACTGATCGCTGGGTAGAAATGGGCAGCAAGCAAATAGTGAATGGTTCACTTACTCCAATAGGAGAAATTTCTGATTTTGAGGATGTTGCAAATGCATGTTGGTTCTTTGGTACAGATATGTCCAAAAATATAACGGGTACAGAACTAATAGTTGACGGTGGTATGTCTTGTCAGCTTTATCCGCGGATTCTAAACGAATTAAAAAGAAAAACACTGGAATAGTGTTGCTTCATACTTGATTTGCCGGTGAGCGGCAGTCCTATAATACAAAATGGGATACTCATCGGTGCGGTTACAC
The DNA here is from genome assembly GCA_036308305.1 of Acutalibacteraceae bacterium. Lineage (GTDB taxonomy): Bacteria > Bacillota > Clostridia > Oscillospirales > Acutalibacteraceae > RUG11462. The sequence goes on from JAXJVX010000344.1 coordinate 741, forward strand.
AGATGTTTGTAAATGATCCTGAAAGAAGGTAGGGTGTTTTGCAGACACAATGTTTGATGAAATGCAGAGTACAACAACGACAGAAACTTTCAAAGAAGCCTATAACAAATGCTCACCTATATAATAAACGGTGAGCATTTGTTATTCTATTATCGATAACTTATAACCAATTAAATATAACTTTTTATAATTTTATTATATCTGCCTGAATTCGATATTATTTTTCATGTTAATACAGTAAATATTACCAAAGTTGCGTTGCAAATTGGATTATTATGTAATTTTCTCTTGACATACCAATTTATACCTGTTATAATGTGGTAGTATTAAATAAAAGGAGAATTTAAAATGAACAATCAATTAAAAGTACTTATTGCAGACAATACTGCCGAATTTTCAAAGGAATGCGAAAAACTTCTTACATCATACGGTATTGATGTGATGCTCACACAAAAAGACGGTGCAAAGCTAATAAATGATATTAAGGCATATGCACCGGATGTTGTGCTTGCAGATGTTTTTATGCCTCACATTGATCTTGTCGGTGTTTTATCACGCATTAATACACAGATGACGGATAAGCCCATAGTGTTTGCAATGTCTACATTTGATAATCAGCAGCTTGAACATGAAGTTTTACAAAATGGTGCGGCATACTATTTTATAAAGCCATTTGAGGTGGATTTTCTTGTACAGAGGATTGTAAGAATGACCGGATTTCAAGGTGATAAGCTTCCAATGCGGCTGCGTGCTCCAAAGAATAATATGGATCTTGAATTAATGGTGACTGAAATTATACATCAAATCGGTGTACCGGCACATATAAAAGGTTATCACTATCTGCGTGAGGCAATAATTTTGGCAGTTAATAATCCTGATATTATTAACTCTATTACCAAAGAACTTTATCCTACTGTTGCAAAACGCTTTCATACAACCTCTTCTCGTGTTGAGAGAGCAATTCGCCATGGGATCGAAGTTGCTTGGGACAGAGGGGATGTAGATGTACTTAATTCATATTTCGGTTATACAATTCATGTAGGCCGTGGAAAACCCACCAATTCTGAATTTGTTGCAATGATAGCAGATAAACTGCGTTTGAAAATTAAAGCTAGCGCATAATTTAATAAGGCAGAGCAGTTTTATAAGTGCTCTGCCTATTTGCATAATTCTGAATTCTCTTTAATATATTATAACATAAATAAAATTAAAAGAGGGATCAATTATGGATTTGCAGCTAAACAAACAAAGTCTGGCAGTTCGCAAATGTGTTGTAGATGAAACTGCTGAATGTCCGATAGATATATCGTTCACACTTCCTGATTACTGTCCGGGTATCGACAGAATTCTCAAATGTGAGATTAAACCTACTGTAATTTCAATAAATTCAATGTCCGCTAAAGTTACGGTAGACGGTAGAGTTTGTTATAATCTCATATACTGCGCTTCTGACGGACAAATATATTCTTATGAAGGTAAAGAAGTCTTGTCGAAGCAGTTTGAAATTCCGATGTCAGCGGAAAACGCTGTGTTTACTGCTTCAATAAAAAAAGATTATGCAAATTGCCGTGCTATATCCGAACGAAGAATTGACATTCACGGAGCAGTTATAGTTTGCATTACAGGTATTAAGAAGCAGGAATACAATTTTGTCAGCGGCTGCGATCATAACATGGTTCAGCTGAAAAAGCAGAAATGCGAAGCATATGAATTCTGTTTTGGGGTTCAAAAGCAGTTTTCGATTGAGGAAGAGATCGAGCTTTCGCAAGGAGATGATGCAATTATGCGAATTATCAAATGCGAAACCGCAGTTCTTTGTGATGAGTGTAAATTTATAATCAATAAAGCTATTGTTAAAGCAACCTTAAATATAGATATTCTATATATGTCAACATCTTCTAAATATGAAAAATTGTCCGCATCTTTCCCCATTAGTCAGATAATTGATGCCGATGGTGCAAATGAGCAATGCGTGTCTGTTTGTAACATAGATTGCTGTACTGCTGAATTTAAAACAATAACAAATTCGGATGGAGAGTGCAGAAATATATTATGTGAGTTTATGATGAATGCCACGCTTGAAGGTTACCGTGAGTGCAATGTTGATTATGCATGCGATGCATTCTGTACAGAATACGAATCGGTAAAGGAAGAAGAAAATATGCCGATACATATTCCGCATTTAAACACCGGTTGCATTTTAGCAAAAGAGCAGATAAGTCTTGAAACACCGGTATTCCAAATTATTGATATATGTACAGATATTATTAATACTCATTTATCAAATCAAAATGAAGAAGCTGAATTGAATGCAGAAATAGAAGCAGATATTTTTTATATTGATGAAAACGGAATGTGCAATCATCATCAACATAAATTTGATGTGTCGGGTTCTGTCGGAAGTGCAGGAGTTATGAGCGATATATCTGCAAATATTAAGATCTCTTCCTTAAGCTATAATATAACAGGCGCAGGCAGTATCGAACTAAGATTTAATCTTTGTGCCGACGGTGGATATACAGAACAAAATATGCTTAATATGTTATGTGAGATAAAAGCGGACGAATCAAGACCAAAAAATTCAAAACTTAACGGTCCGGTTTTGTATTTTGCTGATGAGGGCGATGAGATATGGGATATTGCATGCAGATATAATACTTCACCGTCGATGATAATGAAGGTTAATTCATTGGATAACGATAAATTATCATGCAATAAGGCTTTACTTATTCCGGCAATATAAAATTTTGATTGACAAATTACAGATAATTAAATATAATATTCATAGGCTTTTTGTTACTGACGGTATTATGTGGTTTAACACAAGGGAGCAAAAAGCATTTTAAGCCGACCGTCTGGGCAGTTCTTTCTACAGAACTGCCCTTTTTAATTTGAATTTGAAAGGACTTAAAATTATGCAGACATTCGATTTGGCAAATCTCCTTAACGAGAACTCTTATCCCGGCAGAGGTATAGTAATCGGCAAATCAGCCGACGGCAAAAATGCCCTTATTGCATATTTCATCATGGGACGTAGTGTGAACAGTCGCAACCGTATTTTTGAAAGCTTTGAAGGCGGTATGCGTACAAAGGCTTTTGATGAGTCAAAGCTTTCTGATCCCAGTCTTATTATCTACAATCCCTATTTAAGCACAAAAGACGGTAAAATTGACATTATTACAAACGGTGATCAGACAAATACTATCTATGATTTTATTAACGATGGCAAATCTTTCGAGGATGCACTTATGACACGTGAGTTTGAGCCTGATGCTCCTAACTACACGCCGAGAATTTCCGGTATTCTATATTATTCCTTCTTGCGAAACGAGTTTATATACAAACTTTCAATTCTGAAGAGTGCAAACGGAAGACCTGAAGCCTGCAATCGTTATTTCTATAACTATGTTCCGGAAAACGGTATTGGTCATTTTATTCATACATATAAGTGTGATGGCGATCCGATTCCTTCATTTTACGGCGAACCCGAAGAGGTAAAACTCCCGAATACTGCAGAAGAACTTGCTGAGTTGGTTTGGAATAACTTGAATCAAGACAACAAGGTCTCTTTATTCGTTCGCAGCATTCCGCTTGACGGCAGCAAAACTACAGATATTATTATCAATAAAAATAAATAAGGAGAATTAGTAAAATGAAAGAATTTGAACTTAAATACGGATGCAATCCTAATCAAAAGCCTGCAAGAATATTTATGGATGGCAATAAGGAACTTCCGATAGAGATTTTAAGCGGCAAGCCCGGTTATATTAATTTTCTTGATGCATTTAATAGCTGGCAGCTTGTTAAAGAACTTAAAGAAGCAACAGGTCTTCCGTCGGCAACATCATTTAAGCATGTAAGCCCTACATCAGCGGCAGTTGGAGTAAAAATGTCTGATTCTCTTAAAAAAGCCTGCTTTGTGGACGATATAGATGGTCTTGATGATTCACCGCTTGCAACCGCATATGCAAGAGCTAGAGGAACTGACAGAATGTCTTCCTTTGGCGATTGGATAGCTCTTTCAGATGTGTGTGATGTTACAACTGCATTGCTTGTTAAGCGCGAAGTTTCCGATGGAATCATTGCTCCTGGATATGAACCGGAGGCGCTTGAAATTCTTAAAACCAAGAGAAAGGGTAACTACAATATTGTTAAAATAGATCCGTATTATGTTCCTGATCCAATCGAGCGCAAGCAGGTGTTCGGCATAACCTTCGAGCAGGGAAGAAACAATTTTGAGATCAACAAAGAATTGCTGTCTAATATCGTGACCGAAAACAAAAACATTCCTGAATCCGCAGTTCGTGATCTTATAATTTCGCTTATCACTCTAAAATACACACAGTCCAATTCTGTTTGTTATGCAGTTGACGGTCAGGCAATCGGTGTAGGAGCAGGTCAGCAGTCGAGAATTCATTGTACACGACTTGCAGGCAATAAAGCTGACATATGGCATCTGCGTCAGCATCCGCAGGTGCTTGATCTACCATTTAAGGATTCCGTTGCACGAGTTGATCGTGATAATGTAATTGATGTTTATATTTCGGACAACGCTGAAGATGTGCTCGGTGATGATGTGTGGGAGCAGTACTTTACTGTAAAGCCTGCTGAACTTACAGCCGAAATGAAGAAAGAATACCTTTCTAAAATTACCGGTGTAAGCGTTGGTTCTGATGCGTTCTTCCCGTTCTCTGATAATATCGAGCGTGCTCGCAGGAGTGGTGTATCATACATAGCAGAGCCCGGTGGATCTATCCGTGATGATGTAGTAATTGATTGTTGCAATAAATATGGTATTTCTATGGCATTTACAGGAATGAGATTGTTCCATCATTAATAATAAACTGTAATAAATCCGTTCTCTTTTTCATACTATTCATTGAAAAGTTTTTGAAAAGAGGACGGATTTTTATGAGCAGTACAAGTATTTATAACGATATTGCAAACCGAACCGGAGGGGATATCTATATTGGTGTTGTAGGACCGGTTCGTTCAGGAAAATCAACATTTATAAAAAGGTTTATGGATAAGCTTGTTATCCCTAATATTCCTGATGCATTTCGCAGAGAAAGAGCAAACGATGAGCTTCCGCAATCAAGCGGTGGAAAAACCATAATGACTACAGAGCCGAAATTCATTCCTGAGGAGGCAGTAGAAGTAAAGCTTGATTCAAATGCGGCTTTCAAGGTAAGACTTATAGACTGTGTTGGCTATATAGTACCAAGTTCAATAGGGTACATAGAAGAAGATAATCCACGGATGGTAATGACTCCGTGGTATTCAGAACCTGTTCCGTTTAACATGGCTGCAGAAATAGGTACAAAAAAGGTTATTACTGAACATTCTACAATAGGTCTTGTTGTCACAACAGACGGCAGCATTAGTGATATAGACAGATATGAATATGAAGAAGCGGAAGAGCGTGTAATTAACGAGCTGAAAGATATAAATAAGCCGTTTGTTATCTTACTTAACTGTGTTTCGCCTATGAGTGATTCAGCGCAACGCATTGCGGAGCAAATGCGAGAAAAGTATGGGGTAACCGTTATTCCGGTCAACTGTCTTGAACTTGACGAAAGCATGATAAAGGATATTATTTCTGCTATATTGTTTGAATTCCCACTTAAAGAGGTAAAATTTTCACTGCCAAAATGGATAAACGGCCTTAACGATGAAAACGAACTGAAAAGAAATATTTTTTCTGCTATTCTTAACTGTTCTGAAAATGTCAGTAAGGTAAAGGAATGTAAGTTACTTACTGAAGGTATACTGCAATGCGAAAATATTGTTGATACGCAGTTAAGATCAGTAGATCTGGGGCAGGGAAGTGCTACGGTTTCAATTGAAGTTGATGATGGTCTGTTTTATAAAATACTTTCTGATGAATCTGGTATGAAAATTGAGGATGACAGGGGATTACTTGATCTTATTAAAGAGTTATCTGATACAAACAGAAAGTATATGCGTGTAAAAGATGCACTGGATCAGGTGGAATCTACAGGCTATGGCATTGTTATGCCTACGATTGAGGAACTACAACTCGAGGAGCCGGAGATCATGAAACAGGGCGGACGGTACGGAGTAAGATTGCGTGCAACTGCGCCTTCAATACATCTAATGAAAGCAGATATAGCAACAGAGGTAAATCCGATAGTAGGAAGTGAGAAGCAATCAGAGGAACTTGTTATGTCACTTATGAGCGATTTTGAGGATGATCCGTTGAAGATATGGGATTCAAATATATTCGGTAAATCATTGAATGAGTTGGTCAATGAAGGTATGCATGCAAAGCTTTCACGATTGCCCGACGAAGCCAGAATGAGACTTGCACAGACATTAGAACGCCTCATTAATGAGGGATGTAGCGGTCTGATCTGTATTATTTTATAAAATTCACAATTTGTTCTTGAATTTAAGCGGAATATATATTATAATTATGTGGAAATTAAATTTAGGAGAGTAAACGCAAATGAATATTAATTCACTTATGTCCTTGTTGACACTCACACAAGCTGCTACTACAGGTAAAGGCGGCACAACAGGTGGTGCCGGTAGTTCAATTATGATGATCGTGTGGATCGTTGTAATCTTTGCTGCAATGTATTTCTTTATGATACGTCCGCAGAAAAAACAGCAGAAAAAAGAAGAAGCTATGCGTAACAATACCACTGTTGGAGATGAGGTTATTTCTATTGGTGGTTTCTACGGCAAGGTTGTTGCAGTAAAGGAAGATTCATTTATTATTGAATGTGGCCCTGATAAGGCAAAGCTTCGCATTTCAAAGACTGCAATCCAGCACAATCTTACAGTTCACGAGGAAGAGCCTAAAGAAGTTACAAAAACAAAAAAGAAAAAAGCTAAAAAAGAAGATAACTAAATATAAACTCGCATAAATAATATCACTTCCGAATATTCTTTACAAAAGAGTATATTCGGGAGTGATTTTTTTTGCAGGATACAGATAAAAGTACATTTTTATTTTACCTAAGACCGTCTTTGATCGGAAATGCAGTTGGCATAGCGGTAACATTGGCATTTACCGCAATATTCGCACTATTACTAACATTAATTGATTACAACGGTGTCATGCTTACGATAATTGCGATGATCTGCTGCGGTTTAGGTGCTTTTGCAAACGGTTTGTCTGCTTCTAAAGCAACAAAGAAAAACGGATTGCTTACAGGAGCGGTTAGCGGCTTTATTTTTGCTTTAATACTAACCGCTCTTTCGTTAATGCTTAATTCCGGTTCAGTCAGCATCCAAAGCGCTATCAAAGCGGCAATATGCGTTGTTTGTGCTGCACTTGGAGGTATAGTAGGAGTAAATGTGCACAAAAAGAATAAGCTATTTTAAAGCGGCAGCAACAGTATTAGCAATGCTGCTTTTATGCTCTTGCGGAAATAACATACAAACACCTATCCTTAATGGCGGAGAAATAAGAGCAGTGTGGTTGTCTTGCTATGAACTAGATTTTAAAGATAAATCTGAACATGGATTTACAGAAAGCATTGAAAGTATCTTTTTAAAACTAAAAAATGATGGTTTCAATACAGTGTTTGTTCATGCAAGAAGTCATTGTGATGCTTACTATAAATCAGAGATCTTTCCTGTATCAGCATATATAGCAGGGGAACAAGGTGCTGTTATAGATTACGACCCTTTGCAGATAATGATAGATATAGCAAAAAAGTTTGAATTAAAAATACATGCCTGGGTAAATCCGTTTAGAGTATCGAGTAATACAGATATCTCTGCTATTTGTGAAGAAAACCCGGCAGTATCTATGTACGATAAAAACGATAACAGTGTTGTTATATGTAATCAGGGGATTTATCTCAATCCCTCTGATACAGCTGCACGAAAGCTTGTTTTAAATGGTATCGATGAGCTTCTTGCATATGATATAGACGGTATACATATTGACGATTATTTTTATCCAACAACTGATCCATCGTTTGACAAGCCGGAATACACAGAATATTGTGAAAAAGCAAAATCACATTTATCCCTTGACGATTGGCGGCGTAAAAATGTAGATATTGCAGTTAGTTCTATATACCGCAAAGTACACCTCAAAAATAAGATTTTTAGCATAAGTCCGCAGGCGAATGTGCAAAGTAACTATGACACAATGTATGCTGATGTTGAAAAATGGTGTAGCACGGAAGGATATACTGATATTATCATACCGCAAATATATTTTGGCTTTGAATATGAGTTAGTATATAAAAATCAGTCTATGCAATTTGAAAAGTGTGCTTCGTATTGGGCAGAGCTGGCTTCAAAATCTGATATACAGATATGCTACGGTTTGGGATTATATCGAGCAGGTGAGAGCGTTGAATTGAACGGTGAGGAAAACACAGAATGGTGTGAAAACTCCGATATACTCAGCCGACAGTATAAATACTGCAAAGCTTTGGCTGAATATAACGGAGTTGCTGTTTTTTCTTATTCGAGTTCAGAAACCGAAGCGGGTAAATCGGAGTACAACAATCTATGCAATTGCTTTACTGAATAATACCGATACATCCATCGTTATCAATTTCAATCAATTTTGTGTTCAGTATCTTACCGCAAGGATTCTCCTCAGATTTAATTTTTACAAGGGTGTAGTTCGGGGTATAGCCTTCATAATATCCGTCTTTATTTCGGTTTTCAAATAATACAGGATAGATATTCCCGAGCTGTGTTTGCAAAAATGAATTCATACATTCTTTTGCTGCTGATATCATAATTCTGCTTCTGCGTTCTTTTTCAGCGGTTTGTATTTGATCCGGCATTAAATCAGCTTTTGTGCCTTTTCTGCGTGAATAAGCAAAGACATGACTTCTGGCAAACCCAACCTTCTTTAGAAATTCAACAGATTTATTGAAATCCTCCACGGTTTCTCCTGCAAAGCCAACCATTATATCAGTAGTTATAGAACAATCTTTAAATCTATCTCGAAGTCGGCAAACCAGATCATAGTAAAAGTTACTATCATAATGTCTGTTCATACGTTTCAAAGTATTGTCACATCCGGATTGGAGCGACAAATGAAATTGAGGACACAGCTTTGGTATTGCGGCAAGTCGATCGATTGTTTCATCAGTGAATTGATCAGGCTCCATAGAACCTAATCTTACACGCTCAATAAAATTATTACTTGCTACGGCTTCGACTGCATCAGCAAGAGTCATATTGCAATCGCTTCCATATGCAGACAGATTTATACCTATAAGTACGATTTCCTTATAGCCCTTATTAGCAAGAGTAGCAGTTTCTGATATGATACTCTCTATTGGTTTTGAACGGACTCTGCCTCTCGCATATGGTATGATACAGTACGAACAAAATCTATTACAACCGTCTTCAATTTTCAAGTATGCTTTGGTACGTTCATGAAAATTGACGGCGGTTTGTTTTATTGCGTCTTTTTCATGCGGTTTTACATTGATAATACGCCTTCCGGTTTTAAGATGTTCCTCCAGGCACATACACAGTTCATGATTTGTACCATTTCCGAGAACGATATCAGCGCATTCTAACTCATCTGCTTTGTCAGGAAAAGCCTGTGGCATACAACCGGTAAGGACGATGATTGCTTCGGGATGCTTATTTCTTTGGCGTCTTACGCATTGTCTTGTCTTTCTGTCACTTTCAGCAGTAACAGTGCAGGAATTGATAATAAATATGTCCGGAACGTCGTCAGCAGAACAAATCTCGTATCCGTTATTAATAAGGTTTTCACGCATTAATTCTGTTTCATATTGATTTACTTTACATCCAAGTGTATAAAAGGCTACGCGCATAATAATTCTCCGTATTTATTTAATCTATCAGCAATTATAATACAAAACTGCTTATCTTTCAAATAATATTTACAAATTAGCATTATTTTTTAAAAATTATTCTTGAAAAAGTAACGAATGTATAGTAAAATACATATAAGCAATATACACGGAGGAATTTTTAATGGCAGTAAGTTTTACTAACAAATATGCATCACAGTTTATCAACGATGCAGAATATGTTGCAATTGATCCGCAGGTTAAAGCAGCGCATGAACTGCTTAATTCAAGAAAAGGTCCTGGAAATGATTTCTTGGGTTGGATGGATCTGCCTGTTGATTATGATAAAGAAGAGTTTGCTCGTATTAAGAAAAGTGCAGAAAAAATCATTTCTGATACGGATGTTCTCATTGTTATCGGTATCGGTGGTTCATATCTGGGCGCACGTGCAGCAATTGAGTTTTTAAAGTCACCGCTTTATAACAACAAGAAAAAAGAAACTCCTGATATCTATTTTGCAGGCAATTCGATCAGCCCTGCTGCATTATCAGAGCTTCTTGAGATATGCGAAGGCAGAGATGTTTCTGTTAATGTAATTTCAAAGTCAGGTACAACAACTGAGCCCGCTATTGCATTCAGAGTATTCAGAAACTATCTTGAAAAGAAATACGGTCATGATGAAGCGGTTAAGCGTATTTATTGTACAACTGACAAAGCAAAAGGCACACTTAAAGCACTTGCTGATGCCGAAGGCTACGAGTCATTTGTTGTTCCTGATGATGTCGGCGGAAGATTTTCCGTGCTTACTGCAGTAGGCCTTTTGCCAATTGCAGTTGCCGGATGTGATATTGATGCGCTTATGCAGGGTGCCGCGGCAGCACGCGAAGCATATTCATCACCGTCACTTTTTGAAAATGATTGTTATAAGTATGCTGCTACTCGTCAAATCCTTCAGAGAAAAGGCAAGCAGATTGAAATGCTCGTTTCATATGAGCCTCGTTTCACAATGATGAACGAATGGTATAAGCAGCTGTTTGGTGAGAGTGAAGGCAAAGATAACAAAGGAATCTTCCCGTCAAGCGCTATTTTCTCAACTGATCTTCATTCACTTGGTCAGTATATTCAGCAAGGTCAGCGTTTCTTATTTGAAACAGTTGTTCATATCAATGACACAACTAATGATGTTATTATTGAAAAAGAAGAAAATGACGGAGACGGACTCAACTTTCTTGCAGGTAAGCCTATGTCATTTGTAAATCAGAAAGCTTTTGAGGGCGTTATTCTTGCTCATACAGACGGCGGTGTTCCTAATCTAATTATTGATATGCCTGCCGCAAATGAATTTGAACTTGGTTGGCTTATCTACTTCTTTGAAAAAGCTTGTGCTATTTCCGGCTATATGATGGCTGTTAATCCGTTCGATCAACCGGGTGTTGAAAGCTACAAGAAGAATATGTTTGCTCTCCTCGGCAAGCCGGGCTATGAAGCAGACAAAGCTGCTCTTGAAGCACGTATTAAGTAATTTAAGCTAATCCCGTGTCTCACACGGTATTAAATATATGAATATGGAGTGATATTATGATTTCTCTTATTATTGGTAAAAAAGGTTCAGGAAAAACGAAGCACCTTATCGAAACTGTAAACGAAACAGCAAAAGCATCAAAAGGCAATGTTGTTTGTGTTGAAAAAGGCGATGTTCTCCGTTTTGATATATCTTCATCGGTTCGTTTAATTAACACAGAAGAGTATGGTGTCAATGATGTTGATACATACTATGGCTTCTTAAGCGGCATCTGTGCAGGTAATTACGATGTTACAGATATTTTCTGTGATGCAACTCTTAAGATCACAGGCAGAGATTACGATATCGTTGTTGATTTCCTTGAGAGAGTTTCTGCACTTGCAGAAGAGTCGAATGTTCGTTTCACATTCACACTTTCATGTGATGAATCAGAACTTCCGGACAGACTTTTTATGTTTGCAGGCAAGATCTGACCTTAATTATGTAAAGTCAAGAACAGCCTCAAGATATATTTGAGGCTGTTCCGATTTTAAATGTTTTTTAAAAAAACACTTGACTTATTTGCGTTGATATGGTATTATTATTTTGTTGCAGAAATGCAGGTGTAGTTTAATGGTAGAGCTCCAGCCTTCCAAGCTGGTAACGTGGGTTCGATTCCCATCACCTGCTCCAAAAAGACTTGTTATTTATTGACAAGTCTTTTTCTTTTATAATAACAACAGGGAAGAGGGTATCACTTTTTTACATCACTCAGAGGATTTGCTTTTGAAGCTTCTTCGAGCTGTGTTGTGGATAAATGAGTATATATCTGCGTTGTACCGAGGTTTTCGTGTCCTAAAATTTCCTGCAATACACGCACATCAACATTGCCGTGCTGATACATAAGTGTCGCTGCGGTGTGACGTAATTTATGGGTTGAAAATCCCATGCCATCAAGCCCTGATTTTTTAAGACAATCTGTTACGACTTGTTCAACCATTCGTCTGCTTATTCTTGTACCGTTACGACTTATAAACAAAGCATTTTTGTCCTTAGTTGTAAGCGAAAGGCGATCTTTTAGATAATCTTTTAAAGCACTAACGCACGCATCATTCAAATAAACAAGTCGTTCTTTGTTGCCTTTACCGATTACTCTGAATACTGAATTTTCAAAGTCCAGATGATTTATGTTAATTGCGCATAATTCTGAAAGACGCAAACCGCAATTCAAAAATATGGTAATAATTGCATAGTTTCTTGATGCATATGGGCCATCAATGGATTTCAGAAGTTTTTTGCTTTGATCAAGCGTTAAATGCTTTGGAAGGGTTTTAGCCGGTTTAGGAGATTCAAGATCATCGATTGGGTTGATATCAAGATATTTAGCTCGAACAGTTAAATATTTAAAATATGATCGTAATGTAGATACTTTACGAGCTCTGGTTTTATTGTTATTAGAGCGTTCGTTTTTACAGTAAAGCAAAAACTCGTAAGCATCCATAAGTGTAATTTTTTTAACAAGAGAAATATCTACATCGGAAATATCAATTTCATCAATAGAAATATTTTTATCAACAAGATTATATTTATGTTTGATAAACCTGAAAAACAAACGAATGTCACGATAGTAAGCATCAGTAGTCCGTTGCGATTTGCCTCTAACAGTTTCCATGTAAACCAAATATTCATATATAATAGGCGGTGTTTCAGCAAAGCATGAATTCATAAAAATACTCCCCAAATCTATTTTTTCTAAAATGCACTTCCCTCAATTGCGTTAAATATTTATTTAGCGCAATTGAGTATATTTTAATTATATATCACCCTGATTTTATTGTCAAGTGAATTTTATTGAAATTTGCAGTCTATTGTGATATTATTTATTTATAATAATCGTTTGAGGTTAATGTTTTATGACTAAACGTTTGGAAAAATGGGACATTTTAAAGTTTATACTTATATTCCTTGTGGTGCTAGGTCATTTTATTGATGCTTCAAAACCGTTGCTCAATGAATATGATAAATTTAAAATGGCTTTCTTTTTCATCTATTCTTTTCATATGCCGTTGTTTATTTTTGTTTCAGGCTTGTTCAGCAAAAAAACCATTAATGAAAAACGCTATGATAAGATGTTCTCTTACTTTCTAATTTATTTTTGGACGAAAGTAATCATTATGTTTGCAAGGTGTATTTCAACCGGAAAACTTACTTTCTCTCTGTTTAACGAAATGGGACTACCTTGGTATGCTTTAGTAATTTTTATTTATTGCATCCTAACTGTATTTTTAAAGAGATTTTCTAAAGCATATGTGATGATATTCTTGCTGGTACTTGGATGCCTTGCAGGGCTTGATTCAAATATCAGTGATTTTCTGGCTATTGCAAGATGTATTGTCTTCTTCCCTTTCTTCTATTTAGGCTATTGTTTAGATATTACTAAGTTAACTGAGTTTTTGAATAAGCCTATTGTAAGAGTTATCTCCGCAATTGTGCTAATAGGTTTTGTTATAGGTATTTTCTGCTATATTGATGAAATATATCAATTAAGAGTACTGTTTACTGCGAGAAACCCTTATTCTAAGCTTGGTGAATGGTCAAAATATGGGATTTTGCTTCGTGTTCTTTGTTACTTATTAGCTACGGTAGTCGGCGTTGCTGTGATGTCTGTTACTCCATCTAAAATAGGCAATGGAAATATATTTTCAAGACTTGGAAGCAGAACGCTGCAGGTGTATATGCTTCATTATATCTTTGTTTACGTTATATTTACAGGCATTGGTTTGGATAAAAAAATCATTGCATTTTTCCCTGATTACCCTGAAATTATTATATTAATACTATCACTTGCTGTCACATTATTTTGCTCGTTAAAAATTTTTGAAAAGCCAATAAACGCACTTATATATCCAAAACCTTCAAAGTAAATCAGTAAAAGCCGAGTATTTTACTCGGCTTTTTAATATATTGTTAAACACTTAATAGCTTTGAAACTAAAGTGTTAAATAAAAATCCAAACGAAATTTTATCTACTGTTTCGGTTGCATATATATTATATTTACAGATCACCTCTCCGTTTATCAGTATATTTGCGGTGCCTACAACCGAGTCTTTTTCAACGGGTGCAGCCACAAAATTCGGTAATACTGTTTCTACTGTAATACTACCGCTTTCTGATTTGCTTAAAAGCTCATTACCAAGCGGCTCAACATCAATGTTAACTTGTTCTTTTACCCCTTTTTGAACTTTTATACTTTTTATACTGCTTTCATCAAATTCCGGTTTTGATAAACACCAGTTTGCAAAACCGTAATCAAGAAGCTTTTTAGCGCCTGTGAAACGTTCGTTTGAGCTTTCGGCATTCATTACAACTACTACTATTTCCATCCCGTCGCGCTTAGCGCTTGCACTTAAGCAACAGCCGGCATTATCGGTTGTGCCAGTTTTAAGCCCAGTTGCGCCTGAATAAAATCTTACCAACTTATTTGTATTAACAAGCTCAGTACTTCCGTCACGCAAAGAGTCCATCCAAATAGTTGTAAACTGCTTAATAATATCGTGTTTAAGTAGTTCACAAGACATTATTGCTACATCTCGAGCTGATGTTATATGACCATCTTCATCAAGTCCACAGGCATTTTTAAACACAGTATTAGTCATATTGAGCGTTTGGGCTTTTTCGTTCATCATTCCGACGAAACCTTCTTCGCTGCCTGCAATATGCTCAGCAAGTGCAACACTTGCATCATTTGCAGATCCTACTGCAACAGCTTTCAGTAACTCTTCCACGGTCATCTGTTCCCCTACTTCAAGCCATATCTGAGAACCGCCCATAGACACCGCATGTTCAGATGCAGTAACTTTGTCTGTTAGCAACAGGTTGCCGTTATCAAGACATTCGGCAATAAGAAGCATCGTCATAATCTTTGTTATAGATGCAGGACTTAAAGACTCATCAGCATTGTTTTCATACAAAACTTTTCCGGTGCTGCATTCCATCAAAATAACTGATTTGGCTGCAATTTCAGGCGCTGTTGACATAGGGATGGTTGCAGATGCAGTAACAGTATCATCATATATATCAACACTATAATACTCGGTTACTATGCTCTCGGGGTCAGGAATATTACCATTGCTTATTGTGTCAGCGCAAACGGTAGTATTAATTAAGTATAAAGCTAAAACAGTAAAAGCAATAATTCTCTTTATCATTTCCCACACTCCAAAATAGTCTTTTCATACAAATGTTATGTGAGAAATTATAGTTTAATGATTATTCCTTTACAAGAATATCAGTAATTTCACCTATATATGAAATATGATAATCGTTGTTATAATTCTGCTTTATGCTTTCGTCTATAACACAATCCTCACTCATTTGCTGGACATACATCTTTTTGCAAACGATAACTAATCTTGCTTCATCAAAGTAAACAGAATTATTATCAAATATCGGTGTCAGACCACACTCTTTGACCTTATCCACTTCCCTGCCTGATTTACTGCCACAAACAGAATGAATTGATTTGTTTTCTCCGTAAAACGATAGAGTAAAGTACTCATTTGAATCAAGAAATTCTCTTGTATACCGTTGTGGACGTATAACGATATTCACTACCGGCTTACGCCACATAAATCCGGCAAATCCCCAGCTTGCAGTCATAGTATTGAATTTTTCTTTACTTCCTGATGTAACAAGCATCCATTCTTCAGAGATGATCTTGAATATATTTTCATTAAAATCTTTGATATCGATAGATTTAAAAGACATACTTATCACTCCTTCTACAGCATTATATTATATTTTTTTATAAAATTCAATAAATTTGAAAAAATGTTCTTTAATATTCATTGAAAATATAGTATAATACATATAATAAAATTATTTTAGAGGTATTGGGTTATGAGTAAGTTTTCTGTGCCTGTATCAAGACTCATCAAGGACTATTCACTTGTAATTCTCAATATGCCTGAAAATCCTGAAAATATTTTAATTGAGGTTGCTGATCTAAATCGACCGGGTTTACAGCTTGCGGGATATTATGAATACTTTGATCCTGCACGTATTCAGATTTTCGGCAGAAATGAGCATAGTTATCTTAAACAGCTTGATGAAAACGTTCGTCACATAAGAATTAAAGATTTTATGAGCAAGAATCCTCGTCTGATAGTTGTAACAAGAGGAATGGATGTAGGTAAACATTTTATTGATTATGCTAAAGCATATAATGTACCGGTTTTACTTACAACAGATACTACTTCTTCATTTATGACTGCTTTAAACGGCTTGTTGAATGTTGAGCTAGCTCCTCGTGTCACAAGACACGGTGTTTTAGTTGAGGTCTACGGTGAGGGTATTTTGCTACTTGGCGAAAGCGGTGTCGGTAAAAGCGAAACAGCTATCGAACTTATCAAGCGTGGTCACCGACTGATCGCTGATGATGCTGTGGAGCTTCGCAGAGTGTCTAACAAAACTTTGGTTGGTTCTTCACCTGAAAATATCCGTCACTTTATTGAATTACGCGGTATTGGTATTATCAATGCCCGACGCATTTTCGGTATGGGTGCTGTAAAGCTTACAGAGAAGATTGATATGATTATTAATCTTGAACCATGGGATGCCAACAAGGCTTATGACCGAATGGGCCTTGAAGAGGAACGCACCGAAATATTAGGTATAAGTATAACTTCAACTACTATCCCAATTACACCGGGTAGAAATCTTGCGGTAATTATTGAAGTAGCTGCCATGAATAATCGTCAAAAAAAGATGGGCTATAACGCAGCTCAGGAGTTGCTTAATAAGCTTGGTATGCAGAGTGATGTACCTGTTGACAGTAGTGCAGTTGAAGATTGGAATGCATTTTAATTTTTAATAAATTTATAAGGAGAAATTTGATTATGTACAAAATTGGTATTGACCTTGGAGGAACAAACATTGCAACCGCTGTTGTGAATGATGAGTGTAAAATTGTAGGAAAAGGCTCTGTTCCTACCAATGCACCGAGAGACGGTTATGAAATTGCTTTAGATATGAAAAAAACAGTTGATATGGCTTGCGAGGATGCTGGCATCACTCTTGAGGAGGTTGAATGGATCGGAATCGGTAGCCCGGGTGCTGTGAATCAGCAGACAGGTGTAATTGAGTTTGCAGGAAACCTCGGCTTTGAAAATGTACCGCTCAAAAAATATATTGAGGATTTGACAGGCAAAAAATGCTTTGTTGAAAA
>JAXJVX010000345.1:0-2304 GCA_036308305.1 Acutalibacteraceae bacterium
CGCACGCCGTATGAGCACTTTTATGCCTGGCGTCGTGTGAATGACGGCGATAAGGTTTCTTCACTGCCTTTTGACGAAGTGCAGTCTATGATTAAGGGTGTTTACAGCCCTGAAAGATTCCTTGAAATATTCCGTGATTATATCTATTTTCAAGACAGCAAGTACGACAGCGATGAGCGTGAGATCGTATGCCGTTATCCGCAGTTTTTTGCCGCACGCTTATTAAAGCAGAGCATTATAAAATCGGTTAAAGAGAAAAGCGGAAAAGGCGGTACATATTTCGGCGCAACCGGTTGCGGCAAGACCTATACAATGGCGTTTTTGTCACGTCAGTTAGCATTGCGCTGCACGGCTGTACCCGACATCGGTTCTCCTACCATTGTTATGATCGTTGACCGTGAGGAGCTGCAAAAACAAGGAGCAAAGCTTTTTACCAAGAGTGAAGAGTTCCTGAACCTCGGCGAAGTTAAGGTCGTCTCTACCCGAAAAGATTTAAGGCAAGAGCTTGGCGCTCGTCAGAGCGGAGGATTTTATATCTGCACAATTCAAAAATTCTGTGACAGAGAAGATGACAAAATCGGTTTGATCAATGACCGTAACAATATTATTTGTTTCTCTGACGAAGCACACAGAACCCAGCTCGAACATTCTAAGAAGATTCAGTTCAGCAAGGATGCCGATGACAATATGAAGGCAATGGTATCAAAGCCGTATGCAAAAGTATTGCGTGAAGCCTTCCCGTGCGCTACCTTTGTCGGCTTTACAGGTACGCCGATTGCTGAAACCTATCAAACCTTCGGCGATGAAATTGACCGTTACACAATGGATCAGGCTGTTGCCGACGGATTGACTGTATCCATTAAATACCATCCTCGCATTGCAAAGGTGCTTTCAGATAAAAAGCAAGTGCAGCTGATTGAGGAATACTATAAAAAATGCGCTGATTCAGGTGCAACAAAAGAGGATATTGAAGCGAGTAAAAAAGCAATGTCCTCTATGGAAAAAATCCTTGATGAGCCGGAACGCTTGGAACGCCTTGCTGTGGATATTCACGACCATTATGTTGCAGCCTGTGCGAATGATCCCGACAGAGTTCAAAAAGCAATGGTAGTTTGCTCCAGCAGACCGATTGCATATAAATTGCTGAAAATATTCCAAGACAAATATCCCGAATGGTTTATTGAGAAAAAGACGCCCGACGGAGTCACGGCAACCGCAGAAGAACTTCGTGAATTGAAAGAGATGCCTTGTATGGCAATGGTTGCCAGCGTCGGCAAGAACGACGAACAAGAAATGTATGATTATTTGGGCGGTGTAAAGAACGCTAAACGTTCTGAGAAATTAGACGCTGCCTTTAAGCAGGACAAATCTAACTTCCGTATAGTTATCGTTGTTGATATGTGGATTACGGGTTTTGATGTTCCGTCGCTTACATATATGTACAATGACAAGCCCTTGCAAAAGCATCTTTTAATTCAAACTATCAGCCGCGTTAATCGTAAGTATCCCGGTAAAGACTTTGGTATTATTATTGACTATATCGGCATTCGTGACAATATGCGTGAAGCCGTTAAGATGTACGGCGGCAATCATTCTGTTGCACCTTCTGTGGACGATGTTAATCAGGCTACGGATATTTTCAGAGAAGAGATGTCGATTCTCGAAGACTTGTTTGCCGGATATGATTTGAGCCCGTTTTTGGATCCAAAAGGTGATC
This sequence comes from Acutalibacteraceae bacterium, assembly GCA_036308305.1. GTDB lineage: Bacteria > Bacillota > Clostridia > Oscillospirales > Acutalibacteraceae > RUG11462. Next base: position 1,718 of record JAXJVX010000345.1, read on the forward strand.
CTGCTGAACGATACAGATTATTGGCAAAAGCTGCCGAGTACGTTTTTATTTCTACGCAAGAGCTGAACACAGAAGCAAAAGGCGGAAAAGAAGTTAAAAAAGTATCCTTCAAAACATACTTCTTAAAAACTGTCAGACGGATGCGTTCTGCTTATGATATTTGTCAGCCGTCCGGTGAATTAAGCGATGAAGAATCCGCTTTGGCACAGTGCTTTATGGCTATTGCAGGATTTGTTAGAAAGATGGGCGGTACAACCGAACTTGATACAGAAACAATGAATCGCCGTGTGTCAAAAATGGTTGAGGAAGCGTTGAAGTATAATAAAGTTGAAAGTGTCCTTGAAGAAGGCGATCAGGAAGATATTTTCAGCCCGGAATACTATGAATCTCTTACAAACGTAAAAATGCCTGCGTCCAAGCTTGAACTGCTAATTAAGATGCTTCGTAAACAAATCACGGAATACGGCAAAACGAATCAAATGGCAGCAAAGAAATTCCAAGAGATGTTGGAGAAAACCATTGAGCAGTATCACGAGCGTCGTAAGCATCTCACCGCAGATGAGGCAGGAGAAGCGCAGGAAGAAGCG
>JAXJVX010000346.1:0-1460 GCA_036308305.1 Acutalibacteraceae bacterium
TACTTGGTCTTTCGGAGGACAAGTACAGCCGTGTTACTTTTAATGAGATCACAAAGAATGCGGTGCTTGCAGGTATGGATTCACCACGTAAGATAGATATGGATCTTGTACATGCACAGCAGGCACGCCGCGTGCTTGATCGTATAGTCGGTTATAAGATAAGTCCGTTTTTGTGGAAAAAGGTAAAAAGAGGGCTTTCAGCGGGTCGTGTTCAGTCGGTTGCAGTAAGGATCATCATTGACCGTGAAAACGAGATACGCGCTTTTGTTCCGGAAGAATATTGGACAATAACTGCACAGCTTGCAAAGGAAAAATCAAAGTTTGAAGCACATTTCTACGGCACTGCCGACGGCAAAAAGACCGCTGTTACAAATGAGCAGCAAGCAACACAGATAGTTTCGGCACTTGACAATGCAGCTTATGTTGTAAGCAATGTAAAAAAAGGAACAAGGAAAAAGCAGCCTTCCCCTCCATTCACAACATCTACAATGCAGCAGGAGGCTTCCAGAAAGCTGAACTTCAATGCACAAAAGACAATGCGTGTAGCGCAGGGACTTTATGAGGGCGTTGAGCTTCAGGGTCAGGGTGCGACCGGTCTTATCACATATATGCGTACAGATTCACTTCGTATTTCAGAGGAAGCGAGAAAGGCAGGCTGTGATTACATCCGTTCTGCATACGGTGATAAGTATCTGCCCGAAAAGCAAAGATATTATAAGAAAAAGAGCCAGACACAGGATGCACACGAAGCTATTCGTCCGACCGATCCAATGCTCACTCCTGATATGGCAAGACCGTCGCTCACAAATGACCAATATAAGCTATACAAGCTTATCTGGGAGCGCTTTATAGCAAGCCTTATGGAGTGCTGTACACAGAATACAGTAAATGTTGATATTACTGCTGCTGATTATATGTTCAAGGCGAGTGGATATACCGTTAAGTTCGATGGTTATACCGCACTTTATGAAGAAGGCAAGGACGAGGAGCAGGAGGCTGCAAAAGCATTGCCTGCACTATCTGTCGGCGATGAGCTGAAGCTAAAAAAACTCACGCCTGATCAGCATTTCACACAGCCTCCGGCAAGATATACCGAGGCAACACTTATCAAAGCGCTTGAAGAAAACGGCATCGGTCGTCCTTCAACCTATGCAGCAACGATTTCAACTATAACCTCCCGTGAATATATCGAGCGTGAGAAAAAATCATTAAAGCCTACACCACTTGGTGAAACTATTGATACGCTTATGCGTGAGATGTTCCCCGATATCGTTGATATCAAATTTACTGCAAAGATAGAAAAAGAGCTTGATGAGATCGAAGAGGGCAAGATAGGCTGGGTCAAGGTGCTTGACAAGTTCTATGGTGGATTTGATAAAACTTTGAAGACTGCTGAGCAAAAGATGGATGGCACAAGAGTTAAGGTGCCGGAGACCGAGAGCGATGTCGTATGCGAAAAA
>JAXJVX010000347.1:0-14073 GCA_036308305.1 Acutalibacteraceae bacterium
ATAAGAGAACCGATAAGGATATAGACTTAAAGGTTGTACTTGCCGTAATCACAGTTCTGACCCTTCTTGTATGGCTTATTCCTGCGATTCCGGTAACATTAATCGGTGCAATAATCGTTGTTGTGTTCGGATTTTTCTTCGCAACAGTTTCTTCAAGAATGGTAGGTCTTGTAGGAAGCAGTAACAACCCCGTTTCGGGAATGGCTATTGCAACGCTGCTTATCGCAACTGTTATCCTCAAGCTTACCGGTGCATCGGGTGCAGAGGGAATGAGAAGCGCCATTGCAATCGGCTCTATCATTTGTATCGTTTCTGCTATTGCAGGCGATACCTCACAGGATCTTAAAACTGGCTATTTACTCGGCGCAACTCCGAAAAAGCAGCAGATAGGCGAGCTTATCGGTGTAATTGCAGCAGCACTTGCTATCGGCGGTACACTTTATCTGCTGGACAGCGCCTGGGGCTTTGGTTCAGGAGAGCTTGCTGCTCCGCAGGCGACTCTTATGAAGATGATAATTGAGGGCGTTATGGAAAACAGTCTGCCATGGGGACTTGTTCTTGTCGGTGTATTTATCGGCATCGTGGTTGAGCTTGTAGGAATTCCCGTGCTGCCGTTTGCTATCGGTGTGTATCTGCCGGTGCATCTCAATGCTTGTATCATGGTCGGCGGACTTCTCCGTCTTGTATTTGATAAGATCAAAAATCGCAGCGAGAAGAAGAAACAGGCAACTGTTAATGACGGTATTCTCTTCTGTTCGGGCATGATCGCAGGTGAAGGTCTCATCGGTATATTGCTCGCACTCTTTGCAGTATTCGGTATTGACAAGGTTATCGACATTTCAGGCTTTATCAATCTCCCGACATGGGTATCAAATATTTTGAGCCTGGTTGTATTCGGTCTTGTGATCCTTTGTGTAATGAAGTTCTCTTATTGGAAAAAGAGCAACAGAAGTAAAGACTGATGAAAAAGAAAAATAAAACTGTATCAAAAAACTACCTAGAAAAAAAGCCGATGCGAAAAAACGGTCTTGAATGGACTGAAAAAGACGGACTTGTCACACTGAATATCTATAATAAAGGTGTGTTCAAGAAGATAACGCAGGTGCTTTTAAAGAAGCCGAAGATAAGCTATGTACATCTTGATGAGCTGGGCAGTTTTGTCTGGCCGCTGCTTGACGGTGAAAAGGATATCATGGCTATCGGCGAAGCGGTAAAAGAAAGGTTTGCGGAAAAAGCGGAGCCACTTTACCCAAGACTTGCAAAATATTTTCAGATACTCGACAGCTACGGTTTTGTAGAGTGGAATGAAGAATGATAACAAATACCGCAGAGTTTATGCAGAAATGTTCTTAACGAACATTTCTGCAACTCTATTCGCCTTGCGGCGAGTGATATTGCTTCGCAGTGATATTCGGCTTTCAGCCGAGTGTTATTTGGCTACGCCAAGTTATAAGCGAATAGAATATCACTAAACCGATAGGTTTAATATCACTTTTGCAAAGCAAAAATATCACGCTGACTTTAGTCAGCATATCACTATACAGACAAAAAAGAAAGAGAAGACTCGTGATAAGCGAATCTTCTCTTTTCTGTTGTTAGTGGGTTTGGGCTTCTGCCCAAATGCATTTGTACATACAAATGCGATGCTGGTTCTAATCGAACAGTATATACTAAAACAAAAACTTCGCTAACAACATAACGCTATTGCTCTGCGGTATTTATTTGAAAATCAGTTAACCTGATTAATAGTCAATCAATCAATTGATTGATTGACTGAATAAGCAGTGTGTAATGCAGTTGATGTGATGCAAAAATCCTCCGATATATAATCAGTATCGGAGGATTTTGTTTAACGCTTCTTTTTAAATTTATTTTTCAGCATAATTGCGAGGGTGATAAGCAGTACACCTGTCAGCGAGCCTGCGAAATCCAGCATAACATCGCTTGGCTGTGCGCCTCGGTTTGCAAATATTTGTATCGTTTCATCTATTAGTGCAACAAAAAAGCATATCTCACTTGCAAAAAGCAAATAGCGTATTTTGAGCATCTTATATCGGATATTGTATGCGCCGACAAGCAGCCCCAGCAGTGCGAATTCTGCAAAATGCGCCGATTTTCGGACTATGTGCATAATATCAATGCCGCTGTCATCAACATCAAGCGCTTCAAGTACCGCCTCAACTATCTCGGTAACAGTACCGCTCTGCTCCAATGACTGTTCTATGCTGACTGTTGAACGCGACCATATAAACAGTATCATACAGCATATAAGAGCGAGGAACAAGACACGCTTGACGTTGATTTGTATCATATCGGTGATTTTAATTATCACGAAGCTATCTCCTTAACACAGTTTTCATTTACGGAAATTCCGCCTGCTGCATCGCACTTATAGAGCTTGCCCTCGGCAGAAAGAGTAAGGCTACCGCCCGAAATAGTTATCTTTCTCGGCGCCTGAAATGCGTCATCTCCTGCGGTGATGTTTAAGGTGCCTCCCGTTACTTCGATGAAGCCTTTTTGGGGATTAGCGGTCTCGGAGCTTTTAACACCGTCTTTTTTACAGCTCACGGTCACGTTACCTCCCTTTATCGTAACGCTGCCGTTGCCTCTTATTCCGTTTTTCTCAGCGGTCACCTTAACAGTGCCTGCGGTGATCTTAAGATCATTTTTTGTGCGGATACCGTTGTTGAGCTTACCGTTTATAATAAGCGTTCCCTCACCGTTTAGTGTGATATCATCATCAGCATAAATACAAGCGGCGTTGTCGGAATTCTGGTTAGTGCGGTTGTCGGTAAAGGTGTTGGTAGTACCTTTTTCGGTGGAGATGATGACCTTTGCCGCATTTTTGATGTAGAGCGGTGCGGCGTTGTTGGAGGATACCGTTACACCTGCAAGAACAAGGGTAATATTTTCTGATTTTGCAGCATTATCAATAACGATCTGCCCGTTGAAGCTGCCTTTGATACGATATGTGCCGGCATCCTTTACTGTGACGGTGCTGCCGCTTACCGTGACACCCTTGCCGCTGAATATAGCAGACGAGCTGAGTGTTATCTCTGCGGTATATTTGCTCTGCATTTTAGTTGTAGATGCGGTTGCGGTAGTTTCAGCAACAGTAGCTTTGGTTGATTTGGATGCATTGGTTCTTACCGTTGTAGCCGCAGGCTTCGTTGTATTAACAGTTGTGTTTTCGGTTACTTTGGATGATGCTGTTATGCCGGCGACAGTTGCAGCAGCGCTTGCAGTTTCGGAAAATGGCTGCTCTGTTGTATCGGCTTTATTTTCAACAGTTGTGCTGCTGACGAAAACAGTTGTCGCCGCTGTTGATGTCATATTATCAGCGGTTTCTGTGGCGGAATTACCGCATGAGCAAAGTGAGAATACAGCGAACAAAGCCAAAATAACCGATGATATCGATTTCATTTTCATAACCCTTAATACTCCTTGATTTTGTACCGTTTATACCTGCAAAACTATGAAAAGCAGACGGATCACACCCTTATGATATCATAAGTGCGCTTAAAACTCAATATTAATCTCTTTGCCTAGTTCGAAGGAATAAAGATATAACTGTTTTACTGTATGTCCGAGAACTTCTTTTAAAGCATAAGCATAAATCTTCAATTGAATACCGTACTGATCTTTAAGCTGCTGTTCGGTTTTTCCCCTGTCGGTTTTGTAATCGACTATAACCATCTCATTGTTTTCAACAAAAGCGCAGTCAACAACGCCTTGAATAACTATCATTTCCGATTTATCAACCTCTGTATCAGGCTCGATCAGATATGCCGGCATTTCGGTCATAAATTCAAATTCACGGTATAGCTTATCGGAATTTTTGATTCGGTTGTAAATCGGTGAAGAAAAGAAATTCTGTACCTTATTTACATCTATGCAATCATTTTCCTCTTTATTCAGCTTGCCTGCGTCATAAAGGCGGAGTATCTCGGCAGATACATCGTGTTCTGCCTGTGCAAAATCACATATCTCCATAAATTTATGTACGGCAGTACCGCGCGCCGCACCGCCCGGCTTACCGCTATTCATAAACATGGGTATACCGGTGAAATAATATTCAGCACCGCTTTGTGCGTGGGCTATCGCAGATGCCGATTGTTTTGCAGCTATTTCATTCACGCCCTTATGAGGATATTCATAAGCAAGCCGTTTTTTGAGTGATAAAAGCTCTGTCGCATCATATTCAGCCGGTGTTATATCGGTATCGGTGCCTTTGAACGAGCATAGATCATACGCATCTATTATTTGCGTATCTATCTCGCCGTGGGCGATATCGGGCGCAAAATTCAACCCTGCGTAGTCACGAAGCGACGAGCAGGATGGATGAAGCAATGCGGTTGCAAGCAGAAGGTCGGCAGGCGAGCGTGATGAGCGCACAAACGCTTCATCTGTTCTACCCGGAACTCTCGACGGCAATATGCTTTCTGATATTGTATTAAGCGTTTTGGCGAGATTGGAAAATGTGCCTGTCACCATAAGTATATTCTGTGCACGGGTGAGTGCAACATAAAGCACACGCACTTCTTCAGCCTTGCTCTCTGCTGCGTTGCTTGCAACAATACCCATCTGCGGTAATGTGGGATATTTCATTGTGCTATCATTGTTCATATAACTGATACCTATTCCGGAGTTGCTGTTTATCTGATACATCGGTATCTCGTCAGAGGTGTTGAATGGCTTAGTGATATCAGCAATTATCGTAACTCTGAACTGCAAGCCCTTTGAATGGTGATCGGTCATAAGACGAACTACATTGTCCGTTTCACAAACGGCTGAGGCACCGGCGGCATCCTTATCACGCTTTGCCGCTTTTTCAATATAGCGGATAAATGCACAAAGTCCCCTGCCGCCGCTTTTTTCAAAGTTTTCCGCTCTTTCTGCAAACAAATAAAGATTTGAGGCGGCATCTGCACTTTTCAGCGAGCAGATGTTCATAAATCCCGTTTCGTCGTAAATTCTGCGTATAAGCTGTGAGACTGAGCTTGAAACAGTCAGAGTACGGTAGCGCTCAAGTGATGCTAAAAACTCGTCGATTGCCACGGAATTTTTGCGAAACTGTAAAAGCGAGGTGTAAAGATCGGTGTTTTTGCAAGCCGCTCTTGCCTTTGCAACCTCATCGGTGCTTATCATATAAACATCGCCGAGCATCGTTGCCAGCAGCGGAATATCCTTATGCGGATTGTCGATACACTGCAAAAAAGAGATCATTCCCTTTATTTCGGGCAGTTCAAAATAGTTTTTGAATTCATCTGTCCAATATGGTATGCCCGCTGCATAAAGCTCCTCACCTATCAACGCTGCCTTGCCTCTTGAACGCAAAAGCACGCAGAAATCACTGTATTTATAAGGTTCTGAAGACTCATTTGTTTCAGCTATCTTTTTCTTTATAAAATCTGCAATATATGCCGATTCTGCATCAAATCCAAGGTCTTTATCAGCGTTGTCGATAAGCCGCAGCATAACACCGCTTTCCCCATTTATATCAGCATGGGGGTCTAGTGCATCCTCTGCAAGATAATCCATCTGCGTAGCATTTTTCGACATAATGTGCTCAAACACGAAATTGACATAGTCGCACACCGATTTATCTGAGCGGAAGTTTCCGGACATAACTACCTTGCTATCGGTGCTGCCTTGTGTATAATCAGGCAGGCTTTCACGCAAAGCAAGGAAATTCTTCGGATTTGCCTGTCTGAAGCGATAGATACATTGCTTAACATCGCCAACCGAAAACATCTTTTTGCCTCCGTCAGACAGCGCTAAAAAAATAGCATTTTGAAGGTCGTTGGTGTCCTGATATTCGTCTACCATAACTTCAGCGTATTTTGCAGACAGCTCTCGTGAAACTTCGGTGTAATCGCCGTTTTCGTCCACAAGAAGCTCTAGTGCAGCCCGTTCAACATCGTCAAAGCCGAGTATGCCTTGCTCACATTTACGGCTGAACACTTCTTTTTCATATTCTGTAATAATCCGCTGAAGCGCCTTTATAGCAGGATAGGTCGCATTTGTGTGGTCGATCAGCTTTTTTCTGTCTGTATAAAATATTTTTTTAAGTGAACTGTGAGCAGATTTAGCTCCGTCACATGCTGATTTTACAAGCTCCTTGAAATCGGGATCATGGTACTTTGAAATCGTCGGAAATCTTCCTGCAGAGAAATATTTTATCGTATGGTATGCGCCGTCCCAATCCTTGCTTTCTGCTGCATCCTTTACCTTGCAAAGCATAGTGTAACATTGCCTTGCATGATCGTAAACGCCCTTTTGGATCATAGGATCATCCTCGTCCAGCGAGTCCATATCGCAAAGCAGCGAGGTAAAACGGTTGATGACAGGTGTTACCTTTGAAAGTGTCTTTAAATAGACAGCGCTGAACCAGATATCGTCATCGGTAATGTTCTCATACATCTTATTTGTGCATTCAAAAAACTTTTCAACATACGGTATCGACCGTGTGTAAAGGTACATCGACATCATTGCCTCGCGAAGCTTGTAGTCGGAATGCTCAAACATACTTATAAGAGTCAGAAAATCCTCGTCCTCTTTTTCATATGCTCTGCCGAGTACCGTATCCAATGCACTTTGGTAGATGTTCTGTATAGCGCCGTTGTCGCCCAGCGAAAACGAAGCCGGCACATCAAGCTTATAAAAATATTCCTTAACAAGTGTGTTGCAAAAGCTATCGATAGTACCTATCGCCGCTTTTTTAATAAGTATGCGCTGTCGCTGTAAACGCTCATTTTCGGGATGCTCTCTTGCAATTTCCGAAAGACGCAGAGAAATTCGTTCGCGCATTTCCGCAGCAGCGGGCTTTGTAAAGGTTACAATAAGCAGTCGGTCTGCATTTACGGGGGAGACTTCGTCGGTGATAAGGCGCACTGCTCTTTCAACAAGTACCGCGGTTTTACCCGAGCCTGCGGCAGCGGAAACAAGTACTCTGCCGTGTGCATTGATAGCATTTTTCTGTGCAGGGGTAAATTCAATTGCCATTTATTCTCCCTCCCTTTCAAGGTCTTGGCTCATACGGCTGATAACCTCGTCAACGCTCATTGAGGCGATCTTTTCTGCCTGATCGGTATGATTGCAGACATAACTGTAATCACAGTATTTACAAGCGCTGCTGCCACAACCGTCAAGCGGAGATACCGTGATCCTGCCCGAGTGCAGCGTGTTGCCCATTTTCTTGAGCAGCTCTTCTATATGCCGCACAAGCACGCCGAACTGCTCGATGGTATAGCACGAGGATTTTGCTCTGGGTGATCCGTCCTTATTACGGATTATCGGCAAATATATATCGGAGTTTTCGGACATTGCGTTTAGTACATCCGTGTCATTAAGAACAAAACCGGCAGGACGAAGCGCTTTTTTCTGTTCGTTGTTTAACTCCTCTTCTGAGATCTTATCTGCAGAAAGTGCTTTGGTCTTTGCTTTGGTGTAAAGTATACCGGCAGGCAAAAAGTCACCGTAATGCTCCTTGCCGTTTTTCATAATAGCAAGCATATACACAAGCATCTGTAGATTCTGGCCGTAGTAGCAGTCAGCAAGATTAAAGTCAACAGCTCCCGTCTTATAGTCAATTATACGAAGATACCGCTCATTTCCCTTATAATAGCTGTCAACACGGTCTACTTTGCCGGTGATAAGCAGTCTGCCGTCACCGAAATTGATTTCGTATGTATCTATATCAGGATTTTCGCCGCCGATATTAAGTTCAAAATTACACGGCGCAAATGAGGACTGTAAAAGATCCTCAAATATTCGTCTTATAAGTACGGTAAGCATCTTTGCAGCCGAAGTAATATTGTACCTTTCAGCCGCAGTCAGCGTTCTGCCTGATAGATTTTCAGCAATAAAGTTATCGGTGTGCTCACGTACAAGCGAATAAAGACCGCTGTCGTTTAACTTTTCAATGTCATCCGGCGAATAGCTTTGTATCATTTGTTCAAGCACATAATGCACAAGTGTGCCTCGTTGCAGCATATCAAGGCTTGCAACACGCACCGGAGCGGCTTTGAGTCCGTATTTGCAGAAATAGTAAAATCCGCATTTATGGAATACATCAATTTTGGATGCCGACATATAAATATCCTTGCCGTAAAGCTTTAAAGCCGTGTCGGCTGTAATCGACATATCCCTGTTTTCAGCGCTTGCTATGCGTTGATATGCGTTGTTATCATTTTCAGCAAAATACTGCTTTGCACAAGCGGCATCCTTGCCGATAAAACCGCTGTCCCTGCTGATCAGTGCGAGCAGATCCTGCTCGCACTCTGCGTCGTTTACATCTTCAATTTCGGCGATTTCCCTTCTACAATTCGGGAAGATATGCTCTATTTCCTCAATTATCTGAGATGGCGAATAAGCCTCACCTTTCAAATCAGCAAGACTTCTCGTGACATACAGCTTTTGCGAGGGAGTACAAAGTGCAATATAGGCAAGATAAAGCTCGTCTGCCGCAATTTTTTCGTTGTAACACGGTACCTCGATACCTCTGCCGCACAGATCCTGCGCCTCGTCATCGCTGAAAAGCCCTGTGCCAAGTCGTATTTCGGGAAATTTTCCCTCAACTGCGCCAATCACAAAGGTGATTTTAGGCGATTTCGGACGCATACGTTCTGCTGAGCCGACTGCCACCTGATCAAGCCCTTGAGGTATTGAGCCGATGTCCATCAGCCGCAGCGATAAACAAAACAGCTCGCAGTATTTATCGCCGTCGATATCATCCTCAAGTGCCATAACAAGCTGGTCAAGCAACGATATGAAAAAATCGTAAGAGCGTACCTGCATTTCAGATTCACGCAGATTTCCGTCATCATCAAGCTTTTGAGAAAGCACCTTAAGATTTTTCGGCGCCTCTATTTTTTCGGTAAAACAAAACAGCGCTTTTGAAATACCCGCAGCGTTTTTTGAAAGCAACCCTTTTTTTACAATATCAAGTATTTCAACGATATATTTGCGTAGTTCGTTGAGATGAGCAAGTGCTTTTTCGGTCTTTTCTGTTACTTTTGCAGACATTCCCTCGGGATTGCCTACCCATTCGCTCAACCAATCATCACCGTCAATGCGCCATATGCATGTGTAAATATCGAGAGCTGCAATGTCATCAGGAGATATACTGCAAACACCGGTTTTAAGCATTGACATGATGCTGTCGGTATCATATCGCTTTATCACCGCCTGCATTGCGGATATCGCAACACGGAAAACAGCCATATTTTCAACACTTACACGGTCGTCAACAAACACGGGAACACCGTATTTTGCAAATGCTGCACCGATTATCTGGCTGTAATCTGCGCTGCGGCGTGCAATAACAGCGAAATCTCTCCAGCGGTAAGTTCCGTTGCGCACAAGACGGTGGATAGTTCTGGCAACATAATCGCATTCATCATAAATATTCCGTGCGTTGCAAAGAATAATATCATCACATTCTTCGCTGAAGATGTTTGCATCGCTTCTGAAAATATTGGCTTCAAGATGTTCAAGCGCTTCGCTTTTAAAGCGGTTTTCGGATAAAAGAACTTCATCCTCTGCGATTTCAATACCGTTATTTTTTGCAATTTTTTTAAGCGTATGCGCCGTGCTTGCCGCATTCTGAAAAAGCATATCTGCGGCAGTCGGCGCAGTGCCGTCATAGCAAAGCGTTACGGTAACATTCTCGCTTTTTTCAATTATTTTTTCCATAACCAGCAGCTGCTGGTTGGTAAAGCCCGAAAATCCGTCAAGATATACCTGCTTGCCGTCAAAATACGGATGATCAGAAAGCATTTTTGCCATCAGAGTAAGATCATCAAGCGGGTCGTAAAATTCATTGTTCAAAAGATTTTGATATTCCGCCAAAATTACTGATATTTCTCTCAGCTTTTTTTTGAAAATTCCCTTTTTGTTTTCGGAAAGCAGCATAAGATCATCACAGCTGACACACAGACGCTTGAACTGATTATCAAGATCCAAAAGATTTTCAATAAATTCGGGGCTTTTTATTTGTCGGCAAAACAGTTCGATCTCACCGCTTGCCTTTTTAACTGCAAGCTCCATCATAGCGGTCTTTCCGGTGATGTCGATAGCACGCTTGCGGTGTCCGCCGTAAAGAGCAAAAAATTTATTTGAAAGTCTTGTAAAACTCAAAACCTCAATATCCTTTATGTGAGATGCGCCGACAAGCTGCAGCATCTCACGCTCGGCTTCAAAAGAATACTGCTCGGGCACAAGCAAAACAAGACCTTTTTCGCCGTTTAAACAGCGGGTCTTTAATTCTTCGTTTATTTTGTGAGTTTTTCCGTACCCCGATCGGGACAGCACTAATTTTAACATAGCACCCTCGCAATGAATAATTTTAAGTTATATATAAATAATAATATCACAACGCAGAGCATTTTTCAATGTATTGCGTTAATCATTTAAAGGAGAAAAATATAATGTCAGAAAATATTCAGAACAAGAACAACCAGAATAAGGCTCAGAACAAGAACAATCAGAATAAGGCTCAGAACAAGAACAACCAGAATCAGAGCCAAAACAAGAAGGAAAACGATCAGGTAAGATAAAACGGTTGTTTATTCAAAAGACTCCCATCTTTTGGTGGGAGTCTTTTTCTTTAAAAATATGCCTGCTTTTCATCGCAAATTATATTAATAAATTTTATTTGTATTCTTTTTTCGGCACAATGCAAGCAGATGTGATACGATTAGCCTTATTCATTCGCAATACGCATTGCACAAAATGACAAAATATACCTACTGACACAGATATACTCAAAATATAATCAGATAAAAAGGCGGTAGGTATAGTGAATGGATCAGGCACAGTAAAGGTCACGGAGAAAATACACGCAGCACGGTATGTGTTTTTACATATATGTTCATTTATTGGAGCGATACTGTTTTCCAAAACAACGGTTTTCGGCTCATTTATGCCGTTCGGCATTGCGTTTGCGCCGTCTTTGCCGGGTGAATTTTCACTTTCCGCTCTTTTTGGAGTGATACTAGGATCGATTTCTACCGCAAACGGAGAGCCATCTGTCCGTTACATCAGCGCTGTTATAATGTCGGTTGCTGTAAAAATGCTTACCAACGCTTTTCTGAACAAGACCTCATTTAACATTGGTATGTTCTCAAGCGGTATAGGTTGTGCATTCAGCAGCGTTGTTATGCTGCTTACCGATTCGGTGTCGCTTGACGAGGTCATAATACATATTTCCGAGCTGCTCATAGCGGTGGGAGTGGCATATTTTATATCGTTAGGACTGCCGATAATCGGCGGAACTAAAACACTTTCCCGACTTTCGACAGAACAGTTATGTTCATGCGTCGCCTGCATTGCAATAGCACTTTGTGCCGTGGCGTCGTTTGATATTTTCGGGATATCACCGGCACGAATTCTATCGGTAATGCTGATAATATCCGCTTCACGCTTCGGTAGAGAATCAGCGGGTGCAATATGCGGTGTAGTATTCGGCTTTGCAATGAGCATTGTGTCAGACAATATGTTTTATATAATAGGTGCGTATGCACTTTCCGGATTGCTCGGCGGTATTTTTTGCGATGGAGGTAAATTTGCTACCTGCATTGCGTTTTTGCTGGGGCATATTACGGTGCTTTCGGGGTTTTATGGTAGTATCGGTATTGCCGAGGTTTTTTCGGAGGCGGTGATAGGCTCGGTTTTATTTTTTAGTCTGCCAAAGGGCGCAATAAAAAAGATCGGGGACTTTTTTGCGCCCGCCCCTCAGCTTGCCCGTGTGGACGGACTGCGTAAAAATATGGTGATGCGTATGCGCTTTGCAGGTGAAGCGCTGTCTGATGTATCACAGACGGTCGAGGAGGTCTCCAACCGCCTTTGCGAAAAGAATACACCAAAGCTGACAAATGTTTTTGTGCAGGTAGAAAACGAGGCGTGTGCTAAATGCGGACTGCGTATACATTGCTTTGAAAGCCGCAAAAGCTCCACATACGACTGTCTTGCACAGCTTTGCAGAACCATTCACAGATCCGGCGAGATAACACCCGAGGATCGTCCCAAGGAATGGAATACACGCTGCATTTCACCTGATGCGGTGATAGAAAGCTTAAAAAAGCACTATACACTATATGAAAGCCGTCTTGCTGCAGAACGGCGCATAACACAGATACGTCAGGCGGTGTCCGATCAGATGAGCGGTCTTTCGGATATGCTTTCGGATATGGCGACCGAGTTGAACCGCAGCGAGCGGTTTGATACTGAAACAGCCGACCGTATTGACAGCGTACTGCGTTCGATGGGAATTCAGCCGACAGATGTTTGCTGTAAGACGGATATGAGCCGTCGTATGACCGTTGAGATCCGTGCGCCGCTTTGCGATGACACTATTGTAAACAAGCGTGAGCTGATAACAAGACTTTCCCGTGTATGCAACAGAAGGTTTGAGGTACCGTGTATCGTAAAAGGAGATACATCCATGCTCATTACAGTATGCGAAAAGGCAAATTACCGTGTTGAAACGGGAGTTTCGCAGATATGCTGTAAAAACGAGCAGCTATGCGGCGACAGCTATTCGTTTTTTGATGACGGCAGGGGCAAGACAGTTATGATACTGTCTGACGGTATGGGTTGCGGCGGCAGGGCTGCGGTAGACTCGGCAATGGCATCGGGACTTATAAGCAAGCTTATCAAAGCAGGATTTGGATTCGATTGCTCGCTTAAGCTTATCAATTCCGCAATGCTGTTTAAATCCAGCGATGAGTCACTTGCTACGGTGGACATAACAAGTATCGACTTGTTTTCCGGCGAAACAGAATTTTATAAAGCGGGCACGCCCGAAACTATCATTAAAAAGGGCAGAACGATAGGCAGAGCGACCTGCAGCAGCTATCCAGCAGGCATACTTCGTAATGTCGAGTTCGACCGATGTACCACGGTGCTGGAGCAAAAGGATATTGTTGTAATGTTTTCCGACGGCGTATCCTCACAAAGCACTGAATGGGTTGATGAGGCGCTGCATAAATACCGTAATTCCTCTGCACAGCAGATAGCGGAGCATATCGCCCAAAGCGCCGCACGGCGCCGTGATGACGGACACGAAGATGATATCACCGTAATGGTCGGAATTATACGGCAGGAGTTATAGTTGAGTTTTTGCTTGATACATAGATATGCGATATGAAAATAATACAAAAATAGAATTAATTTTACACTAACATAATAAAATTCCACCGATGAATTATATATTTACAAGTTCGTTTTGTGAATTTGGTCAAAAAATCTTTTAAATATTGTGAAAAACGTCTATTGAATTTGCACAAAGAAAATGCTATAATACACTTGATGGAAGTCGGGAAAGACAAATTATTAATGATCTTTTTCGATTTTAAATACTACAAAATAAGGAGGATTTTTCAGTATGAAAAAAGTATTATCCATCGTAATGGTATTGGCAATGGTACTTTGCCTGTTTGCAGGTTGTGCCAAGGAAGAAGTAGGTTCAGTTTATTATCTCAACTTCAAGCCCGAGCAGGATGCTGCATGGCAGACACTTGCTAAAGCTTACACCGAAGAAACCGGTGTTGAAGTTAAGGTAGTTACTGCAGCAGAAGGTACATATGAAGAAACTCTTACAGCAGAGATCGATAAGGATGCAGCTCCTACACTGTTCCAGGTAAGCGGTACAGTAGGTCTTGAGAGCTGGAAAGACTATTGTCTTGACCTTGCTGATTCAGAAGTTTATGCTGAACTCACATCAGATGATTTTGCACTTAAAGAGGGCGATGCAGTTTACGGTGTTGCTTACGTTTATGAAGGCTATGGTATTATCGTAAATACAAAGCTTCTCGCAGAAGCAGGCTATAAGGTTGAAGATATCAAATCTTATGCAAAGCTTAAAGAGGTTGCAGAGGATATCACAGCAAGAAAAGATGATCTCGGATTTGCTGCATTTGCATCAGCAGGTCTTGCATCAAGCTCAAGCTGGAGATTCTCCGGTCACCTTGCAAACATGCCGCTTTACTATGAGTTTGAAGAAGACGGTGTAACATCACAGCCCGCTACTATCAAGGGTACATATCTTGAAAACTTCAAGAACATCTGGGA
>JAXJVX010000348.1:0-3106 GCA_036308305.1 Acutalibacteraceae bacterium
ACCATAAATGTTGTTGAACGGATATGGTCGGTTATTACACGAAGGGAAATATCTGTTTTTTCATCATCACCGTAATTTACACCGGCAATTCTTGAGATGTGCTTCATTATATTCTGAACGGTATCAACCTCAAACAGATTGTTTACATCCTGCATAATGCATGCCAAACGCTCAAGACCCATACCTGTATCAATATTAGGATGGTCAAGAGGAGTGTAATTGTTGTTACCGTCATTATCAAACTGCGTGAATACAAGATTCCAGAACTCGACAAATCGGTCGCATTCGCAACCTACACCGCAATCCGGACTGCCGCAACCATATTTTTCGCCACGGTCAAAATAAAGCTCTGAACAAGGGCCGCAGGGACCTGAACCGTGCTCCCAGAAATTGTCCTCCTTGCCAAGACGCACAATGCGTTCAGCGGGGAAGCCTACTTCCTTTGTCCAAATATCAAAAGCTTCATCATCACTTTCATAGATAGATATCCAGATGCGCTCGGGTGGAAGCTCGATAACCTTTGTGCAGAATTCCCAAGCCCATGCGGTTGCTTCATGCTTGAAATAGTCGCCGAATGAGAAGTTGCCGAGCATTTCAAAATAAGTGCCGTGGCGTGCTGTCTTTCCAACACGCTCAATATCGGGTGTACGAATACATTTCTGACAGGTAGTAACCCTCTTTCTGGGGGGAGTAACTTCACCTGTAAAATATTTTTTCATCGGCGCCATGCCGGAATTGATAAGTAAAAGGCTGTTATCATTATGCGGAACAAGCGAAAAACTTGAAAGACGCAGATGGCCCTTTGACTCATAAAAACTCAAATATTTTTCTCTTAATTCGTTAAGTCCTGTCCATTTCATTGCAATCAATGCTCCTTAATAAAATCATACAGTAAGATAGGCTGAAATCGCATTTTTCGCCATCTTATACATCTAATATATTATAAATGCCCGACGGAGGTTTGTCAACATAAAACGGCAATTAATTACTGCTTTGCACTTGATTTTTTTACCTTTGTGACATATAATAATACAATAGAAAATCGGCTTGGAGGTAAATTATGCTTCTTTGTGTTGATATAGGCAACTCAAACATCACACTCGGTGTTTATGAGGGAGAGACCCTTAGATTTGTTGCCAGACTTGCTACCGATCGACTTAAAACCGGCGATCAGTATGCGGTTGAGCTTCGCAATATCTTTCATATTTACGATATTTCAACAAAGGAAATTTCCGGCTCATGTCTGGCGTCTGTCGTACCGTCGGTAGGAAGAGCGCTGCGTACGGCCGTTGAGCTTGTGACCGGTAAAAAACCGCTTGTTGTAGGTCCCGGTGTAAAGTCAGGACTTAATATCAAGATAGATAATCCCGCACAACTCGGTGCAGATCTTGTTGCAGGCGGTGTTGCGGCAGTTGCAATGTATCCGCTGCCCTGCATTATATTTGATCTAGGCACAGCTACCACAATCAGCGTTATTGATAAGCATGCAAATTACCTCGGCGGTTCTATTTCCGCAGGTGTCGGCATTTCGCATGAAGCACTGACTAACCGCACTTCACTTCTTCAGTCAGTCGAGATTGATACGCCGAAAAGCGTTATCGGCTCAAATACTATTGACTGTATTCAGTCTGGACTTATCTTCGGTTGTGCTTCAATGCTTGACGGTATGGCAGAGCGCATTGAAGAAAAACTTGGGGAAAAGGCAACACTTGTTGCAACCGGAGGTCTTGCTCCGGAGATAATAAAGAACTGTAAGCGTAAGATCGAATATTGTGATAATCTTTTGCTTGAGGGCTTGCGTATTATCTATAACAAGAACAAGTAGATTTTAGAGGCAAAATACACTGCCTTTAAAAAATATATTGCGCTGCATCCTTTAAGTGAGCAGCAGCAGGAGGAATTTAATATGAGTAGAAAAAGTAAGAAGACATTGAAGCTTGTCGAACTTGCAATATTTATTGCAATTGTGTTTGTGCTTCAGATCGTAGGAACTGTATTTCCGTTGAGCTTTCTCGGTGTATCAATGAGCTTTGTGCTGATACCCATTGTGGTAGGCGGAATACTTACAGGGCGTTCAGGCGGTGCAGTACTCGGATTTGTGTTCGGAATTGCAACCGTGATAGGGGGAGTATCAGGTATGGATACTTTCACTGCGGCGCTTATCAATTTCAATGCGTCAACAGCAGTTTGGACGATACTTTTGTGTGTTGTAAAAGCTACGGCAGCAGGCTTTTTAGCAGCATCAGTTTATCAACTTATTGAAAAGAAAAACAGATATGCTGCGGTATTTGCAGCAGCAATTACAGCACCTGTTGTTAATACAGGTTTATTCGTGCTGGGTTCGTTGACTGTGCTTTCAGATGCTATTTCAACGAGTTTTGCAGGTGGGGAAAACCTTATAACATTCGTACTTATTGTGCTTGCGGGCAAAAACTTTATTGCAGAGCTGCTTATCAATGTTATCTTTGCACCTGCTATATACAGCGTTATTTCAGCAGTCAAGAAAGGCTGATTTTTTTGAAAAATATTAATAAGTTCATATCTGTATTTTCACATTCGTGCATAATACAGGATCCGCTTAATCTACGTTATCTCACCGGCACCGATATTGATACCGGCACACTTGTTTTCGTTGGCGGAAAGGTGTATTTTATCACTGATTTCCGCTATATTGAAAAGGCAAAGTCTGATTTCAAAAATTCTGATGTCACGGTCATTTTACAAAGTCGGCTTTCAGATAATATAAGAGATATTTTGTCGTCCCACAATGAAACACACGTGTTTATTGAAAACGGTTATCAGACGGTTGAGAAACTAAATTTTTTCAGCGGAATTTGTGAGGTCGAAAGGGAAGCGTTGCTTGACAATGCAATAAATGAGCTTCGCATGATAAAAGACGAAGAAGAATTAGCACTTATTAAAAAAGCACAGAATTTGACTGACAGTGCATTTACCCACATTCTGCCCTTTATCAAGGAGGGTGTTAAAGAACGTGATATCGCGCTTGAGATCGAGTGGTTTATGCGTAAGGGCGGTGCAGAGGGTGTGTCCTTCAATCACATCGTCGTGTCAGGTAAAAAATCATCGCTTCCTCACGGAATACCGT
>JAXJVX010000349.1:0-7153 GCA_036308305.1 Acutalibacteraceae bacterium
TATTATCGTAACGGTGATTATGATACCGCTATGAAGTATTTTAAGGAGATACTTGATACCGAAAACTATTCCAAGGCTTACAAGTATAAGCGTCAGGAAATAATAGGTGATTATTTCGGCGTTGGAGTAGTTGCTATCGTATTACTTATTGTATTGGTTACTGTTGGTAAGCGTATTTACAAGAAGTTCGTTCCTCCGGTTGGTGAAAAGTCTTTCCTTGGAAAACTGAAGTTTGCTAATAAGGTTATGTTCCGTCCTTTGAATGCACCGTGGATATTGACACGTGAAGGATACGGTTCCGTGGGCTCTGCAACCGTGCTTCTTGCTGCAGCAGCTATAATGACTGTACTTCAAGCAAGATTTACAGGATTTATTTTCTCGCCGATGGCTCAATATACCAATATGTTCGGTGGTATTGCTTCGATAGTAGTTCCGTTGTTACTATTCTGTATTTGCAACTGGTGTGTAACATCGCTGCTTGCAGGTGAGGGTAACTTTAAAGCAATTTATATTTCTGCTTGCTATTCACTTACACCGATCTTATATCTGTATCCTGTAGCGATTATTATCAGTAATGTTATGGTTGCTGAAGAAGGCGACTTCTTCTCTGTCTTCGTTACCCTTGCACTTGCGTGGGTATTGATGCTGATTTTCTTCGGCAATATGAGAATTCATGACTATACTTTGGGTATGGCGGTAATCGAAATTGTTATTACAGTTGTTGTAATGGTATTCGTAGTATTTATTGCAATTTTGTTCTTTGCGCTCTGTCAGCAGATGTATGATTTTATCTCTGATGTAATAGAAGAACTTGCGACACGTTCGTAGGAAAGGAGAGCTTAAGTTATGAAAAGAATAATCTCTGTAGTTTTATTGGCTTGTTTGTTGTTTTCAACCCTTGCTCTCACATCTTGCGGACAGCTTGAATCAACAAATTTGAAACGTGAGGATATTGTTATCCCGGAGCCGGGCACAAGTGAATATGATCTTTATAGCGACGTTTACGAAACAGTTGCTGAAAATTCAAAGATTAAGCTTGAGTACAATTATCTCACTACCGACATCCAGGTTACGGATAAGCGTACCGGTAATGTGTGGTCAACCGTTCAGTATGATGCTGAATATGATCAATATGTTCGTGGCGATATTCTTAAACTTTGGTATTATAACAATTCCGGTAATACTCGTGACTTGTCTACCGGTTTTGATTCTGTTGAAAAGGGTCAGTTCCTTGCAACTGAGATAGAAAACGGTATAAAAGTTCAGTACGGTATCGGTGATGTTAATTTTAAAATCAATTTTGCAATTGCACTTTCTCCCGAACGATATGATGAATTACTCCAGCGCTTTGGCGAGATAGGCGAGCCGATTTATCAGTATGGCGATGTTTTATATACTGATTCACAGATTCAGTTTATGACATCCTACAAGCTTATTGATTTCCAGGACGGAACGTTTGCAAATCTGGAAGCCGAGGATCTACAGGCAAAGAAGGATTCATATCCTCTTGCGGTTGATCAGCCTTGGTATTATATGGATGCAAGTCTTTCAAACAAGAATATTGAGAAGTTAAATACTCTGTTTGCTCAGATTGGCTATTCAGATGATGAGTATGATAAGGATAACGCACAGGTTGATGTCAGTACAGTTCGCCGTCCGGAATTCAATGTATCGGTTTACTATACTATTACTGATGAAGGATCTTTGGATGTAACTGTTCCGGTGTCTGAAATATACTATCATGAGGATTATCAGCTTGAGAGCATTGAGTTTCTTAACTATATGCTCGACTATGATAACACTTATGACGGATATTTCCTTCTTCCTGATGGATCTGGTTCAATAATGAACTTTAATGAAGCTTCTGAAAATGACCGTGAGGATGATGTATATATTCAGATATATGGTGTTGATGAATCAAGAAATATTGAAGATAAATCAGCATTCTATAACGATGCAATTCTTCCGGTTTACGGTGCTTGCATCACAGGTCGCACAGAAACTGTCGTTGATGAGGAGACTGGCGAGGAATCGGTAAAAAAGGTTACCTATGATGAGTCTGAATATCAGGGCGCTTTTGTTATCATTGAGGAAGGTGATACCTTTGCAGGTATTACTGCAAGATCAGGCGTGAGCGATGTTCACAATAATGCATTCCTTGAATTCCGTGTAAATGAATATGAGCGTATGGGCTCATTCTCCAAGAATGTTTCTAATAATGAAAGCCACAAGAAATTCCAGTGGCAGATGTATCAGGGCGATATTAAGTTCAGCTATCATTTCCTTTCAGGAAAAGATGCAACTTACTCAGGCATGGCAAACTATTACTCTGACTATCTGTTTGGTGACGAAGAAACTCAGCTTAAGGATTATTATTCAACAGTTGAGTTCGTCAATATGGTAAGCGGTTTCGGATATTTCTTTGGTATAGAGTATAACACTACCGAGGTAGTTACTGATTTCGATCAGGTGCTCTCAATTACAAAGGAACTTAAGGAAAACGGTTTTACTAATATGAACGCCAAGATTTCCGGTTGGTGTAACGGAGGTTATCAGCACGGATGGGTAGACAATATTAAGATAAGTTCCAAATTGGGCGGTGATAAGGCATTTAGTGATCTTATTGCTCAAATGGAAGAACTTGGAGTAGGCTTGTATCCGGATGTAGATATTCAGTATGTATATACTTCTTCTGATAGTGTATCAAGAAGTGATAATGCTTCTATGATAAACGGTTCACGTTCGATAGTTTATTCATACGATCCCACTGATTTCAGCAGCACACTTTATCGTAGCAAATATGTTCTTACAAGTGATGCTATGAAAGAAAATCTTGACGGATTTATTGAGGATTATTCAGAATACGGACTTAAGAATGTATCTTTCCGATCTCTTGGTTCTGCAATAAATGCTAACTTCCGTGACAAAGATTTCATGGATCGTCAGGAAACGCTCACAAATCTGTCTGCTATGATTGCTGAAATTGATGATGAGTATAACATTATGGGTAAGGGCGGATTTGCTCCGTTGCTTAAATATCTTGATGTTGTAAATGATATGCCTGTTACTTCTTCTGGATTTGATAAGTGTAGTTATAGCGTACCGTTTACCGCAATGGTACTCAGCGGACATATTGACTATACAGCTGATATAGTTAATCTCGGTAATGGTGAGCAGGATGATCTGCTTAAGATGATCGAGTCGGGTGCCGGTGCATACTTTATGTTCACAGGTACTTACTATGATAAGATGTCTGAAACTACTAGCGAATGGATGTATTCAACTGTATATAACGATCCTGAATTTGGCGGTATCAAGGACATTTATCTTGAGAAGTATGCATATCTTAAAGAAGCGCTTACAGGTGTTTACGGTCTTTCGATTGTTGATCATGAGAGACTTGATGAAGATGTCTACAAATCAACATATGAAAACGGCGTTTCAATTTATGTAAACTATAGTAATAATGATTACACAACAAAAGACGGTATAGCTGTTAAGGCTAACAGCTATACAAAAACAGGAAAGGAGGCCTAAGGAAATATGAGTACTTTAGCAATGACCGGAAACAGTAAACAAAAGAGAACTATTCTCAATCTTGTGTCAGTAGTACTTATACTTGCACAGATTGTTGTACTCTATTTTAAAGGTCTCGAGTTATTCCAGGTTATATATGATATTTCAAATTTAGCCGGATATTGTAAAGCCTTTGCTTACAGCTTTGTTCTTTTGCTTCCTATATTCGCAGCAGTATGCTTGTTTATCATGTCTTCTACGCTTAAGAACATTGATGAAACCACTCTTATGATTTCATATAGTGGCAGTAAGATTCAAAAGCAGATGCTTACGACCTTGCTTCAGTCGATAGGCGGTTGTCTTATAATGCTTTGGTTGTTCGTGCTGTTTGTGAACTACGCTTGGCTTATAACACCGTTCCCTGCAGCATTTACTTCTGAAGTTGCAGCTGCAGGCCAAACTTATTTCAAGCTTTTTGGCGCTATTGAGAATGTTGTTGTTGTGCTGTTGTTTGGCTGTATCGGAATGGCATGCATGATTATTGCAGGCAGACTCAATCCGGATAAATCACTTGAAACTGCACAAAGAAGATACGGATATTATTTCTGTATCCCGTTCATAGTTGGTGGATTGGTATTTGTTCTTTTCCCGACGATTGAATCTATCATTTACAGTCTTTCCACTGTAAGCTTTGATCCGGACAAAGGACTTGTATCAAACGAGTGGGGCTTGATGAATTATGAGGAAATCTGGATGATTCAAACAAGCTTTAAAGAAAAGATTTTTGCTTCGTTACAGAGCATGGTGACAAATGTTCCGATAGTTGTAATATTTGCTTTCTTTATGGCGAGTGTACTTAATACCAAGTTTATAGGTCGTGGTTTTGCAAGATCTGTAATGTTTCTTCCGGTTATCATTTCTTCAGGTATTATCCTTTCTCTCGCTAATGGTGATATGGCTTCAAACCTTATCTCATCTGGTGATAGATTTGCAGCTACAAGCGGCGACACATTCGAAGTTACCACAGCATTCCAGATAATGCTTGAGGATATGAACCTTAATCAGACGCTTGTAAAATTCATTGTTGATTCTGTTGCTAATATTTCGAATATTGTAAATATGTCAGCAGTTTCTATAGTAATTTTCATTGCCGGATTGCAGGGCATTTCACCTTCTATTTATGAGGCTTCTTATATTGAAGGTGCGACTAAATGGGAAGTATTCTGGAAGATCAGCCTTCCTATGGTAAGCCCGTTGATTTTGACTTCAGTTGTATATACTATCGTTGATAACTTCTGCGGTCAGAATAACTCGGTCGTTTCGACGATACACAGTACCATCACTAAAACAGAGTACGATATTGCATCGGCAATGGCGGTAAGCTATTCGTTGATAATTATTGTAATACTTATGGTGGTGTTTGCAGTATTGTCTAAAGTAGTATTCTATCAGGATTAAGGAGGGGAGAGAATAATGAGCGAAGTTGCTGTTAAAAAGACTTATAAGCCGAAGCTTGATAAAGTTAAATTAAAGAAATACGGCTTTAAGTACATTGTTTCTTTGGTACGATGGATATTTATTATCTGTATGTGCTATGTTGTTCTTTTCCCGCTTTTTAAACAGATAGTTCTTTCTATCATGACTGCTGAGGATATGTATGATGCTACTGTAAACTATATCCCGAAGCATTTGACTTCAGAGAATTACCGTCAGGCTTGGAATCAACTTGGCGGTTGGGAAACAATATTGAATTCGTTAGTACTTACAATAGCTTGTTCAGTGCTTATTGTAATCAGCGCTACTCTTGTTGGCTATGGTCTTGCAAGATTTAAGTTCCGCTTAAACGGTGCTTTGTTTGCACTTGTGATATTTGCACTCGTTGTACCTGCTGACTTGCTTTTTACACCGAGATATGTAATGTTCTCTCTGCTCAAGCTTGTAGGTGACAGTTTTGTTCCTATGATTTGCTTTGCTATCACTTGTACCGGACTTAAGTGTAGCTTGTATATCTTCTTGATGCGTCAGTTCTTTAAAGGACAGCCGCATGAGCTTGAAGAAGCAGCGTATGTTGACGGTGCCGGTCCGTTGCGTACATTTATCAACATCATGCTGCCAGGTGCAGTAGGTATGATGGTAACTGTATTCTTGTTCTCATTTGTATGGCAGTGGCTTGATTCTTCTTATACCACTATCTTTATGCAAAATGTTAGTCTTATCTCAACTACATACGGTAAGTTGAACTATTTGTGGTCTGATTCTGCCGGCTCAACAAGTAAAGACCTTACAGTATCATTGATGAGAAACGCAGGTATCATTATCATAATTTCTCCGCTTGTTGTGCTTTATGCATTTACACAGCGATTCTTTGTTGAAAGTATTTCACGAAGCGGTCTTGTAGGTTAATTGATTTTTGAATGTTGCAAGTCTTCTGTCAAGGCTTGCAACATTTATTATTAGGTGGTATTTATGAAAAAAATTGTTGAACAACTTTTTCAATTACAGGATGTTGCTTACAAGGATTTTCAGTGCAGACTGATGCCGAATATAGACAGAGATGCTGTCATCGGAGTAAGAACTCCTCAGTTGCGTGCCTTTGCAAAGAAGATTAAAGGTTCAAAAGATGCAGAAGAGTTGATTTCACAACTTCCTCATAGGTATTATGAGGAAAACAATATTCACGCATTTTTAATAGAAACTATAAAAGATTATAATGAATGTATTAATGCGCTGGATCTGTTTTTACCTTATGTTGACAATTGGGCTACTTGCGATATGATGACACCGAAAGTGCTAAAAAAGGATCTCCGTGCTCTTTTATCAAAAATTAGGGTATGGATTAGATCCGGTCATGTATACACAGTCCGTTATGCCATAAAGCTACTTATGAGTTTTTATCTTGATGATGAGTTTGATGTTGAATATCTTGATATAGTATCTTCGGTTTGTTCAGATGAATATTACATTAATATGATGGTAGCCTGGTATTTTGCTACTGCGCTTGCAAAGCAATACGAAGTAACGGTTGTATATATTGAGAGTAAAAAGTTATCACCGTGGGTTCATAATAAAGCTATACAGAAAGCGTGCGAGAGTTTTCGTATTACTGACGATAGAAAAAAGTATTTAAAGACCTTAAGAATTAACAAGTAATTGTCTTAAATTTTAAGTAATTTTCTGATTTCAAAATGAATTGTTGAAATGCAAGAAGTAATATGATATAATCATTCTATAATCACTTAGTATCAAGGAGTTTAAATATGAAAAAGTTTTATAAAATGTCAGTTGTAATTATGTGCCTGTTGCTAATTCTCGGTATTTTTGCCGGATGCGGAAATAAACAAGGTTCTAATACAATAAGAACATATCCTAAGAAAACCATCTTTTTTGAGCCTGTTGAGGAAGAAGGCGTTGTAGTGTTTAAAAACACTTTACCTATAGGCACAAAGTTTGATGTAACAGTAACACTTGCAGGTACTGTTGAAACACAGGAATTTACAACAGAAAACATTGAGCTTGGCAGCGGTGCAAAGGGCATAAAGCTTTCAGGTGTTGAAACTGAAGATGGAATTTATCGCTTCTGTATTACGATGAAGAAACCGTCTGAACAAACAGATGAGGTTCGTGAGATCATTGGAGA
>JAXJVX010000350.1:0-5118 GCA_036308305.1 Acutalibacteraceae bacterium
ACTGTCTTAAAAAACTGCCAATCCTTGAGGCTGAATATCTTGACTGCATCACAGATAATTTCAGCATCCATAAGAAAAGCGCGAGAGGTGTTGTTGAGTACCTTGAACAGTCAACTGCGAAATATCATAACCGCACTGTGCGCACGTTGTATTGTCCCAAAATTTTTACAAATGATGAAGTTGGGTATTTTGAGCGTTTAATTTCACAGTTATACAGCATTTTTGATAAGGTGATTGCAGAATATGAAACTAATGTAAATTACAGAAAGCTATTTAATTTCCCATCGGAGATTGAACAGTTGATTTTGCGTGAGAAAACATATAAAACAAATATTCCAATTGCAAGAATTGATGTATTTTATAATGAAAAGAACAACGATTTTACATTCTGCGAGTTTAACACTGACGGTAGCAGTGCGATGAATGAAGACAGGGAACTGAATATCGCAATAAAAAAGACGGTGGCTTTTCAGGAATTTATGAAAACTCACAGGGTGAAGTCTTTTGAACTTTTTGACAGTTGGATTGATGAACTGCTCACGATTTATTCTGAATATAGTGATGATAAACCTAATATTGTGATTACGGATTTTATGGAGAATTCCACAGAAAACGAGTTTATCATTTTTGCAGATAGGATGAAAAAACGCGGTTTAAATGTCGAAATTTGCGATATAAGAAGTCTGAAATATATAAATGGCGAGTGTATTACTGAAAGCGGTATGACGGTTGATTTAATATATCGTCGTGCGGTTACATCGGATATAATCAAGCATTTTAATGAAGTAACCGATTTTATAAACGCGGTTCGTGATAATGCAGTATGTTTGGTCGGTGATTTCCGTACGCAGATAGTTCATAATAAAGCACTTTACAGAATACTGTTTTTAGACGAAACCAAGCGAATTTTAACGGATTCAGAGAATAAATTTATATACAAGCACGTGCCGTATACCGTATCATTGACAAGTGAATTTTTGAAAAACAATTTAACGGTTTTTGAAAACAAAAATGATTGGATTATAAAGCCTGAAGATTCATACGGCTCTAAAGGCGTTCACGCAGGTGTTGAGTGTGAAAGTAAAGATGAATGGTGTGAACATCTGCGAAATTGTGCAGATAAAGGCTATATTTTGCAGGCGTTTTGCAATCCGTACCAACTGAAGAATGTACGATTTAATGAAAATTCCGATAAACCCGAATTTGTGAATGTCAGTAATTTAACGGGAATTTTCGTTTACAACAGCAAAGTAAAAGGACTTTATTCGCGCGTGTCATTATCTGAAATTATTTCAACTCAATATAGCGAAATTTCATTACCGACAGTTATTGTGGAGTGAAAAGTTGTTTATATCAAGCGGCAAGGAAATCACTCTCCTTGCCGTTTTTTATAAAACCTATTGACAAAAACAATGCTTCGGGTATGATGTATTACATAAAAAACGAAATAAATACCTACAATATAAACGAAGATGGTGTTTCTTTTGGGAATGTGAAGATGACTGTTTTAACCACTACAAATTCGAGGGCTTTATATAGATTGACGAAAATATTGAGAATTTTTAGTTTATTTTTGCAATAGATTTTGTTACGAAAATGTAATATAATTATAGTGCCATAGATTGTTAATTTATTTACATTGCTTTAATTTATGGTATTAAAAAATGGAGGAACTTATAATGAACAAACTCAAAAAGCTGATAAGTCTTGCTTTGTCGCTCTGCATAATGGGTAGTATTGCAGTAACTTCAAGTGTCACAGCAAGTGCTGAATTCAGTCAAAGCTCTTACGCTTTTTCACAAAACATGACAATTGGTTACAACATCGGTAACTCTCTTGACTCCGTCCTCACAAGCTCGGCCGACGAAACATATTGGGGTTGTCCGAAAATCACACAGGGATTGGTTCAGGCAATTAAAGACAAGGGTTATGATGTAATCCGTATTCCTGTAACCTGGGGATTTAAGATTGATTCTTCCGGTAACTTTACTGATAGCAGTGTCCATGCTAACCGTGTAAAACAGGTAGTAGATTGGGCATATGATACAGGTGCTTACGTTATCCTTAACACTCACCACGAGATGTCTTGGCTTAATACTTGGGATTCAGTAAAAAATAGTTCGGGAAGTGCTGTAGACAGCTCTAAACAAGAAGCTATGCTTACTAAGTTCGGCGGACTTTGGAAGAACATCGCTAACACATATAAAGATTATGGCGAACGCCTCATCTTTGAAGGTTACAATGAAACTCGTTCAAGCGAAACCGTATGGAGCAGTGTAACCAGAGATCAGGAAGTTCTTCAAAAGATTGGTCAGAAGTTTATCGACACCGTTCGTGCAACAGGTGGCAACAACGAAAAACGTTATCTCTTGCTTAACACATTCGGTGCAGTATTTTCAACAAATGAAGTAAACACTTATAAAATGCCGACCGATTCTGCCGATCACCTTTTATTTGGCGTGCATACTTATGACCCTCATGATCTTTGCTTCAGAGAGTATTCAGGCACAACTTTCAGCCAAAGCGCATTTGACAGCTATTACAATACTATTATGCCGGCAATCGAAACTAAGTTTTTGAGCCAAGGTTACGGCGTTATTCTTGGTGAATTCGGTGCAGTTAATAAAAACAATGATGATGAGCGTGTTAAATATGTTAAGGCTGTTGTAACATCTTGCGCTACATATGGTGTTATCCCTGTTTGGTGGGGCAACGGTGTAATCAATATGAATAGTAGTAAAGACTCATTCGGACTTGTAAACAGAGTTGCTCCTTACGAGTGGGTTAAGGATAATATTGCATCAGCTATGGTTGATTTAGCTTATCAACTTGTACCTTCAAGACCGACACGCGGCGGTACTTCACAGACAAGAACAACTACAGCAACTAATGCAACACAGGCAACCACAACCACTACAACCGGAAGTACTTCTGCAGTAGGCGCTAACAGCACAGTAATCGACTGGGAAGACGGCGACACTTCTTTTGTATCTTCTTCCACAAGTGTAGTCAGCAGTAAAATTAGCTCTGATATGACTATCGAAGGTTCTACTAAGGCTCTCGAGGTTTCAAGTAGCAACTGGGATGAAACAACAGGTAATAACTACGTTCAAATTGCACTTGATAAGACTGCAGTTCAAAACTCAAGGGATATCAAAGTAAACATCGGCTCTAACTCCACTACAGGTAACAAAGCTCACTTTGGTATCGTAATGAACGGTACTGTTTATTGGGATCTTGCTTATCAAGGTGGTAGTGTAGAACATAATACATATAATGAGGTTTCGTTGCTTAACAGAAGTTTCGTTTCACTCAAAGACAATACATTCCAAACAAACGGCGCATATGATGTACAGGTAAAAGTAAAATCCACTAACATTGCAAAAATTACTGCGATTGTTGTCAGCCCTGCTAATAATAGCAATGTACAAAAGGTTTATGTTGACGATATCACCATCGTTGATAAGGAAGATATCCCGACAGTTGAAATGCCTTCAAAGGGATCTATATTCTGCGACTGGAAAGGTACTGTGAACTTTGTTAAGACAGACGGATGGGATTCTCATTCAACAAACCTTTCTGAAATGCCCAACGCTTATCAACTTTCTGACGGTATGCTCAAGTTGAACACACAGGGTTATTCATATGATAGCTTGATGGTTCAGACAGAGGTAACACTTGATACTGTTCAGACTGCAACTGCGATTGCCGCTGCAAAACAGAACGACGGTTATCTTTATATGAAGATTAGATTTTGCAGTGCTTATAACTCAGGCGGTAATGATTGCGGTGTTAAATTCAAACTTTATTGCTTTGCTGATGGCGACTGGCAGAACGCTGTCTATATGATCGGTGAAAACGATGCAATTATGAGTACAGCAGGCGAATTGCTTGTAAAATACCACGTTGACAACTTTGAGGGTATGATTCCGGATACAATTGCTATTATAGTTATGAATCAGTCATATTATGACGGTTTATCTGCAGTAAATGTTGAGTTCTCGGATATCTATGCAACAGGTGATGTACCTTCAACTTCAGCTACTGTACCTTCTGCAGCAAGTACTACAACAACTACAAAAGCTCCGACAACTACCATAACAACCACTGTGACCGGCTCTGATGAATCTGTTAAGGGTGATTTAAACGGTGACGGAAAACTAAACTCACTTGACTTACTTGCTATGAAAAAGTATGTTGTAGCAGAAGAATCTGTTCTTAGCTATCCTAAGGCTGATTTAAGCGGAGACGGAAATATCAATAGCACAGATATTCTTCATTTAAAGCGTCTTGTGGCTAATGCATAAATGTTAATTATTTGCTTCGTGTAAAATAAGGAAGTATTAAACTCGGTGTAACCTAACTATTGGGGTTACACCGGTTTTTGATTTATTACACCAAATAAAAAGCACGCTAACACTTCTGTTAGCGTGGCAACAAAAAACTAACAGATTTTTGTCTGTTAGTTTTGTTTTAATTATTCACAATCTTTACTGATTTTTAGTTTGAAAATTCTTCTCAATTTCCTTTAGTTGTTCTACTGATTCAATTTTCACGCCGTCTTGCATAATCGACTCTTGAAGTGAAGTCGGCATTTTGTTGAAATACTCTCGAATGTCAGCAGACATATTTTCTAAAATCATATAATCAAACCTTTCTTCTGTTTGATTATATCATCTGCAAATTTTTAATAATTATGCTTTTTTCTTGTAGAAAACTGCCTCTTTGTAAAGAAAACGGTAGTATCCAATGATATACGCGAACATAGTTATAATCGGTACTAAAAACAGCATACCAACCGATGCAAGAACCGGCAACCATCCTACTGTGAGGATTGTGTCGTCGGTAGGTAAAATTGAGCAGTTAAACGCATAGTAAATTGCATTTATCAGTTTATAAATGCCGTAAAATTCGGTTGTAAACAAACCAAGTTTAGATAAAATCAGTAACACACCTGTTAAGATAAATGAGGAATTTGCGGCAAGTCCGAGGTAAAGTCCTTTAAGCATATTTGGCTTGATTTGACCTGCATCTGCAAGGTTTCTGTCAACTCCGCCGAGATGGTGCAATGGCGGGTAAACAAGTCCAATAGTCACAATAATGCACGCTATATGTAAA
>JAXJVX010000351.1:0-3884 GCA_036308305.1 Acutalibacteraceae bacterium
CACAAATTCACGAATCTGTTCGCACAGTCCGTCTGACAAAGTTCCAGCAGAGATAGCGAAGAATGTGTTGGGCGGAACTTCATCCGTGATGCACAGCAAGCGGTTTTGAACACGGCGCAGGGTATCTTCAAGACAAAGATACAAGGTCGTTCCTTTTGTCGTTTTCAAATCCCACATCGGTTCACCCTTTGCGATGCGAACACACAGATCCAGCACCCACCACGATTTTCCTATCTTGGAAGCACCGCCGAGGATACACATACCTTGCGGTAACAAGGTTTCAACACAAAACTTCGTCGGGGGCAGTTGCATGTCCATCAAGGTTTCGCCGTCAATGACAGCGAGTTTTACATTTTTATCAGCCATAGGAATTTCTCCTTTCTACAAAAAAGTAAGAGCGAAAACAACGGCGGCGGTGCCGGTGCTTTCGCTCTCCTAATTATCTAATGGCTGAAAAATCAAAAATTACATAAAATGTTGTGAAGGCAAAAATCCGTTTCTGAACTTTTTGTAACTTATAGTGACAGAGAAAACTTTTTATGATATAATTATCGTAGAGTACAGTTTATGGTACAGATAAGATGTTAGAATTAGAGTGCGGAGGAAGGCACATGAGACTGATTGAAACAAAACCTATCGGCGATGCGAATTTTTATAAATTCTCTGTTGATTTTATAGGCGATGATTTTATTTTAGGCGGAAAAACTTTACCGCTCGGAATCATTACCCACGATATATTAAACATTCCTGCAGACAAGCTACTCTCTATTTTTAAGACCGGTGATAAACTAAACGAGTTATACAACCGTCTGAACGCAGAAAACTATTCCGATGAACTTTTTATAAAAATCAGAGAGACCATTTTGGAAATTATAAAACTGATAAAGAAAATTAAGCCTTTTTCTTACTTCAGTATCAAGGATGAATACAACCACGTCGAAGAGTTGTTTGACGATTCTAAAATCGAAATATGGAAGCGTAGCTTTGCTTCAATGCCTATACCTAACATCAATTTTGTTCCCGAAGATACGGCAATGTATGACAACGTTATTGTTCTTACAGAGTTTATAAAATCCTATATTTATCTTTGCGCTGATACCTTTAATTTTTATAAGGTTGCGATGATGTATTTTGTAAATCTAACTGAGAACGGGTTCCGCGACAAAGTCCTTCTTGCCGGTTTTACAAAAGAATTCTTTAGAAGCGAACAGGTATTAGGGTGGATCGAGGAGTTGAACGCAACCGAGATCACTCACAACTTTACGCTTGAGCCGGGTGTTTGGATGGCGCCGGTTGTACTCAAAAATAAAGACGGTTTGACTATGCTCGGCCGCCGAATTCATTTTGACCGTATGCTCAACTTTTATGTTACCGATATGTTCGAAGGCCTTGCCGCCGGACACTACTCTTGGCAATGTGGTATCTGTCATAAGTTTTTCTTTATGACAACCGCCCACAAGCAACTTTATTGCAGTACCGTCAATCCGGAGTATGGTGTTCCTTGCGCTTACGTTGCAAAGAACAAATTAAATATGCCCAAGCAAAAGAAGAAGGACGGCTTTGGGCACGACATTTGGCAGAAGAGATATAATTCCTTGCGCAATGAAAAAAGCAAAACAAAGAATGGTCTGCCGTCTGCAAAATATGATATTGACGTATGCGATAAGGCAATTGAACTTGCCAAGCGACATTATGAAGACGCACAGATCAACTTTGATTACGCACAAAATCAGTACGAGCAGGATATGATTTTAGTTAATTTGATTGCCGAGGCAAAGCGGTTGCTCGGTAAAAAATAAATTTATTTTATTCTTTGAAAGGAGGTGCGAGTGTGAACGCAGAATATATAAAAGCTGCAAATAAATTGCTTTATGGTATCACGGACAAACGGTTGCGTGAGCCTGAAATATGGAACGATATTCTTTCTTCTGTTCGGGCGGGCAGACTTCAGCTTTGGGAAATTAACGATGAGATTCTGCGCATAAAGTATTTTTGCAAAGAAAAAATCGAACTCGCATCTACCTTTACCGAGACCGATAAAAGCGATGTGCGGTTCGATGATCTGAACGACTATTTTATCGCCGCCCTTGAGAGCCGTGACAAAGGATATTTTGAAGCATTTATCAAGGCTTACGAGCCTGCCCTTGAAAATTCCGCCAACCGTTTTGTTATGCATTACGGCCTGAGCGAGGACGACGCCGAGGACATCAAGCAAATCTTTTTGGAGACTCTGTGGACTTCTTTCCTCGGCTACGATGCAGATGATCCGATTCCGCTATTGCAGTATGTAAAATTGGCGGTGCCGCCGAAACGGCTTGAATATATCCGCACCGTGAAAAATGCCTGCTCGGTTCCAAGCGAAAACGGATACGATGAATTGCGGAAGGTTATGGGCATTTATAATAATAACCTTGAGCTTTCCGCAAATGAGCGTATCGCTCTTATCGTAAAAGAAACGGGCTTTACCGAGGAGAAGGTCATCGAGCTTGTTGCCATCGGCAAGGCTACCGAGTATCCCATCGGCATCGTACCGACAGAGGATGACGAAGAGGAAGTGCCGGGCGCGATCTCGGATGAGCTTATCGAAGATCCGTCGGTGTCCCTGTTCCAAGAGGCTTGGCGCAGTATCTGCCGTGATTATTTCCGCACCGCTGCCGATAAAATTTCACCCAAAGACAAACAAATATTATCGCTTTCCCTCGGCGTTTGCTTTGACTGCTTCGGTATTTTTAAGCCGAAGACCTATGCGGAAATTGCTTTAAAGCAGGGCGCTTCGGGTGAAAAAAGCATTGAAAAGAAACGCAAGACGGCAATCGAAAAGTTTGCCAAGGAGCTGTGTGCCTTGGGATTCTGTGACGGCGTTACCCTAAAGCAAACTAATATGACGCTTGTAAAAGAAAAAGGCGAGAAAAAGGTGCAGTCGGTAACCTATGCCTACACACCTTACGGTGAAGGCGAAGCCGGGGAGATCATTCACACCCCCTCCGGCAAACACCGTTTCCAAATCATTCGCCTTGCGGAGAATGATGAGACCGGCGCTTACGCCGAATACGTGGCAAAAATCATCCGCTATATGAACGGCACTTATCTGAAAGAAAAGTTCTACGCCATTCCTTTGGAGGAACTCTCCATGGTGAATCGGGAAAACGCAAAACCAAGCCTGCCGTTTTATAAAAAGCCCCCTACAATCGAACAGAAATAGTTTTATCGACCCGTAGGCCGTTTCAATTAAAACAAACGGCTACAAAGGCAAATCAAAAAATACCCACCGGATGTTGTGGCAAGGTTCCGTGAAGAACCGCCGCATCCGGTGGGTATTTTTATGCTTATTTTATTATCTTTATATATCCTCGACCTCCTCCAAGCCTTGCATTACTTCCACCATTATGCGCGTTGCGAGGATAAATCCCGAACTGAATGCCTCACGCTCGGTGATGCAGGACAGTTCACTTGTGCAGTCCTTGAACTTTTCAAAGGTTTCTTTCTGCTTTTCTGTTAGCCCTGCCGTCAGTTCTTCCTCGTTTTTGCATATCAGCTTGACGAGTTTATCTACTCTCGTTCCTCGCTTAATGTACCTTTCATGCGGACTGATGTTGCCATAATATAAATCTTCAAGTGTTGTCACGTGCGTTGCACCTCCTTTTGCAACACAAATACATATCACAACACTTTCTACAAGTCCAGCATTTTTTGATAAAAATGCACCCTGCGGATTCCACAGGGTGCATTTGTTTGCATAACTTACATTGTAGGTGGCGGAATAGGTTTCCGTCACCGCCTTTGGGTTTGGTTGAGTCTGTGCGTACAAAGGGCTACGCAGGCTCTTGTTTATTTAGTTGTTCTCACAAGGCAGGACGATAATCCTGCCTTGTTTTGTTTCAGAG
>JAXJVX010000352.1:0-9832 GCA_036308305.1 Acutalibacteraceae bacterium
ATCCGATGCGAGTTGCACGGTATTATAAACTACAATTTATCGAATTGTTTTATGCCGATATCTAAATCGGTGCAACTTGCCAGAAAAACCGACTTGTTTCGACAAGTCGGTTTTTCAACTAAATCCACCCTTTCGGGTGGGTGAAATATTGCTCCGCAATGTGAAATACTCACTTCGCTCGTGTGAAATCGCTGCGGCGGTGGGTGGATTTAATTTCACATTTTGCTTTAGCAAAATATTTCATCAAAGGCGTAAGCCTTTGATTTCACCGTGAGCGTCAGCGAACGATTTCACTTGTACTTTGTTTATTTTATGCTAGTCATTTGCTTGGAATAGCAACAAATAAGTTAAATTCCCCTACAGAAGAAAAAATCAGATTTCTTTATCTGCTCTATAATCCTACAAGCATTAAGATTGTGAATTCAAAACATACAGAAAGAATAATGGTAAATTAATATTAGACACATTATAAATTCAAGAAAAGGAACGCAATATTTATGAAACTGTTGGTTTTTGGCGAAGTACTGTTTGATATATACGGTGAGGAAAAGTATATAGGAGGAGCTCCGCTCAATTTTTCTGCACATTCCTCAAGGGCGGGTGCGGAGGTGTTTTTGGCGTCTTGCCTAGGCCGAGATACTTTGGGCGATATCGCACTTCAAAAAATTAGAGATTACGGTATTGATACAAGATACATACATTGTTCTGAAAAATACAGTACCGGTGTTTGTAATGTTACTCTAAATGAACACGGTGTTCCGCAATACGAGCTGGCACAGAATACTGCATATGACAATATCCCATTTAATGAGGATATAGAAAATGTCTGCTTTGATGGTTTTTATTTCGGTACATTGGCGTTGAGAAATACTTATAATAGGGAAACTGTCAGAAGAATTATCAATTCAGGTTCATTATCTGAAATATTCGTGGATATAAATGTACGCCGGCCTTTTTGTGACAAAGAAAGCATCCTTATTGGACTTAATAATGCTACTGTTTTAAAAATAAGCGATGAAGAATTGCCTTATATAATGAATGAAGTATTTGAAATATGTGAATGTGATATAGAGACGGCAGTTAAAATGATCTCGGAAAAATTCAGCCAAATTAAAATAATTATCGTTACTTGCGGTGTAAACGGTTCTGTTGCTTATGATTTGAATAACAACAAGTGTTTCAGGTGCGATGCAGTTAAAACGAAGGTCGTATCGACTGTGGGAGCCGGTGATAGCTTTTCGGCGGCGTTCTTTGTTCGGTACTTAAATAAATGTGGTATTGATGAGTGCTTGCAGTACGCTTCACAGGTCAGCGCATATGTAGTATCAAAGAAAGATGCAATTCCTGATTGAAAATACAATTCGTATCACGGCTGTGTTAAATCGGTGCGGAAATAATGCTCTTGAAAACTGTTTTTAATTATGATACTATAACATAGGAGGGGTGAAATTGTGAATCTAAAAAAACTCGACCGCCGTAATCCGGCAATGGATATAACGAGGATCGTATCGGTGCTTCTTGTAATATCGGTTCATTTTTTCCTTTATAACGGCTTTTACAGCGAACCGATGAAGGGACCTGAAATGTTTGTAATGTGTGTTATGCGCACGTTCTTTTCTGCATGTGTTCCGATGTTTATGCTGCTTAGCGGGTATCTTATGTGTAACAAGCAGCTTAACAAGAAGTATTTTTTTGGAATATCAAAAACACTTGTTACATACCTGCTTGCAGGAGCTGCGTGTATCATATATCGGGCGGTACATCTTCATACGGTGTATGATTTTAAAAAAGTAGTATACGATTTTCTGAATTTTTCAGCAGCGCAATATGCCTGGTATATAGAAATGTATATCGGTCTGTTTTTGCTGATACCGTTTCTCAATATTCTGTATAATAAGCTTGAAACGGAGCGTAACAAGCAAATACTTGTTCTAGTTATGATCGTGCTTACGGTTCTGCCCACACTACTTAATATTTTCAAGTTGGATACACCATCATGGTGGGGAAATCCCACTTCGTCAGATGAATTTACCAAGGTAGTTCCTGCATGGTGGATAGGCTTCTATCCAGTTACATACTATTTCACGGGCTGTTATTTGCGTGAGTACGGATTAAGATTTAAAACCCGTACCGTTGCAATTTTGCTTGTACTGACGACGCTTGCTTTCAGCATTTTTAACTTCTGGCGTAGTTACGGTACAGGCTTCAAAACAGGGCTATATGCTTATTGGTACGGCTTTCAGCCGTATGTTACCTCAGTACTGCTGTTTGATCTGCTCCGCCGTATCAAGGGCGAGAAAATGACTCGATCAACCAAGTTTGTGCTGTGGAAGCTGTCTGATCTGTGTCTTAGTATTTATCTGGTATCATTTATTTTTGATTCATATCTTTATCCTTTCCTTAATAAAAAGATAGCTGTTATGACCGACAGACTATATTGGTTCGTACCAATGGTAGTCAGCGTATTTATATGTTCTGTGCTGCTATCCATAGCGCTGCATTTTGTTGAAATGCTGCTGAAATTCCTGGTTAAAAAAGCGGTTGCACTTATTCGTATGCTCAAAGAGCAAGACGGTGCAACGCTTATGGATATATGCTTTATACTGGTAATTGCTTTAGCAGGTGTATTTGCTTTTTGGAAAGCCTATTACGGTTTCGGCGGTGATGATGAATCCTTCTATCTTACCGTGCCGCACAGACTTTCGCTTGGTGATATGCTTTTTGCCGATGAGTGGCATCTGTCACAGCTTTCAGGTTTTATTACAATGCCTTTTGTATGGCTATACCGTATGATAGTCGGTTCCACCGACGGAATAATACTCGCAGCAAGATATTTGTATGTGGTGTTGCACGCACTTGTAGCGATATTCCTATATATCCGTACAAAGAAATACGGCGCTTTGGCGGCTGTTGCAGCGGTACTGTATTTCATTTATACACCGTATGATATCATGGCAGTAAGCTATAATACAATGGCGCTTGATTTTACTTTGTTGGCGGGGATTTTACTTGCCACATCACAGAAAAAGCTTCACTTTGTATTCGGCGGAATTTGCTTTGCTGCAGCAGTACTTTGTTGCCCATATCTTGCGGCGGCATATGTACTGTATCTGTTATGTGTTGCTGTACGGTTTGTGTTAAGAAATAGAAATATCGAGAAGTTAGCGCTTTCACATGATATGTTCTCTTTATCGAAATGTATATGGTTTTCAGCAGGTATATTAATACTAGCGGTAGTATTTATGATATACATTCTTTGCACCTGCGGCATCGGAGCAATATTTGAAAATCTGCCTAAAATGCTGACCGATCCTGAACATCCCCAGATCGGAATATCAAATAAGCTTAGAGGATATTTCAACGGTGTACTCAATTGTCATCCGCAGTTCAAGCTTGTGCTTTATAGTTATATTGCAATGCTTGTTGTAATGCTTATTGACCGTAATCGGAAAAATCACCGTGCTTTTTATCTTATAATAAGCTGTATGTTCACGCTGGTATGCTATGTAATGTTCTATCCGAATCTTATTTACGCATATTACAACGCAATTATGATGCCGATGGTATTTGTCGGTCTCACAGCATATATACTTTGCGAAAATAAGCCAAAATCACTATTTTGCAGTGTGTTCATCGGCGGCATACTTTATTCCTTCGCTGTTACGATGGGGTCGAATCAGTATTTCTATGTAATTTCGATGGCGTGTGCGGCTACCAATACCGCAAGCTTTGTGTTCCTTGCTCAGCTGTTTAAGGAGATGAAACAGCGTCCTGACGAGGTGGCATATGGTGATTGGTTGCGTAGGGGAAGTATTGTTACTGCTGCACTTGCAATAAGTGTGTTGGGCTTTATGCAAATAGATGCCAAGGCCAATCATTGCTTCTGGGACGGATCGCCCGATACCCTGACTTACCGTATCAGCAGCGGACCGGCAAGGGGCATTTATACAACTGCGGTTAATTATAACGAGTATGAGAGATTCAGTTCCGATCTTGAGTATTATGAAACCGTGGAAAACGGAAATATACTTATGCTTACCTCTAATACATATTGTTATCTTATGGTAGACGATATGCCTTACGGTTCTTTCTCTGCGTGGATATCCGGTGAAAATGAAACTGCGCTGCGCCGCCTTGAGGAATACTACAGTATAAATCCCGATAAAGTACCGCAGTATATTTATGTTCCGAAAGGTTCGGGCTTTGATACCGCCGGTATAGCTGCAACAGCTCAGAAAAAGGGTTACACATTAATTGAAAACGATGTTAGTTATAAGCTAACAAAACAGTAAAACAAAAGCAGTCTGTCGGCGCACCTGTAACAGAGCAGGTGCGCCGGTTGAATATTGAATAAAAGATCATATTACACAATTCAAAGGATACAACAATATGGATTATTCTGAAAAACTTAAATATCATTACAGACCTCAAAAGGGTTGGATAAACGATCCAAACGGATTGGTTTGTTTCAAAGGTTATTATCATGTTTTTTATCAGCATGCGCCGGATTATGAAACACCGTGGAAGGAGCCTATGCACTGGGGTCATGCAAGAACAAAGGATTTTTTGACGTGGGAGGAGCTTCCCGTAGCACTCTATCCCGATATGCCTTACGATAATGAGGGCTGCTGGTCAGGTACGGCTATTGTAAAAGACGGTGTATTGTATTTGTTTTATGCATCCCTTCATACACCGGAAGGAGCCGACCGCCGCATCGAATCGGTCAGCGTTGCTTATTCCACAGACGGAATACATTTTGAAAAATACCAAAATAATCCCATAATAGCGCATTTCCCGGAGGACGGAGGGCCCGATTTTCGTGATCCTGCG
The DNA here is from genome assembly GCA_036308305.1 of Acutalibacteraceae bacterium. Classification (GTDB taxonomy): domain Bacteria; phylum Bacillota; class Clostridia; order Oscillospirales; family Acutalibacteraceae; genus RUG11462. Next base: position 4,831 of record JAXJVX010000352.1, read on the forward strand.
GTTACTTATATCGACGGTAAATATTACTGTGTAATGGCTACCGGTGTTCCCGAAAAGAAATCAGCACGGCTGCTTATTTACGAAAGTGATGATCTGTTTGATTGGAAATATCAAGGTATTATGAGTGAGTGGAATGATGCAAAATATGCAGAATGTCCCTCATTTATGCCAGCAAAAGATAAGTTCCTTCTTACAGCATCGGTAGATAAATTTGATTATCATTATTTTTCGGTAATGTACGGAAGCTTTAAAGACGGCAAGTTCACACCTGAGGTGATCGGCGATGTGGATAAGGGGCCTGATCAGTATGCAGGTCAGGTGTTTTTGGATAATAAGGGCAGAAACATCCTGATATCTTGGATGCCGGGATGGAAATACCAAGGGTATGCCTCAAAGGATGTTGGATGTATGTCTGTTCCGCGTGAGCTAAAGCTGATCAACGGAAAGGTTTACGGCTATCCCGTAGAAGAATGTCAGCATCTTTTAAAGGATAGCGATCCCGCTGTAAAGATGACAGACAATGGATTTATTATAGAGCGTACCGGTCGTGAACCGGTCGTGTATAACGGAAAAATCAGGGATCTGAAGATCCTGCATGACGAATATATTTTAGAGGTATTTGTAAACGGGGGAGAAGAAATCTATTCTGTATTGTTATAACTAAAATATCTTTTGTGCAAAAATGTGTTTATATATAAAAGCGTTATAAAGATAAGTTTATTCTTTACTAAATTTTTAATAAGGAAGCTCGTCAATTTGCTTTTTATGAATTCAGTGTTGACGGTAAAATAACCGTTCCTACATATACTGTTGCTTATATAGATAAAATCTATATAAAATGTCATGTCGCTATTTAGGAGGATGACTCCCAAATGGCGGCATTTTTGTTAATATTCAGTTACAATTGATAGTTTTAAGAGAAAGATGAATCGTGTGTTCAGAGAACAATTCGGTGCAAGAGATGATATACCGAATCCTGAAGTGGATAATGCATACGAGTGCATTCGCAGCCATATAGTATGTTTCTTTTCAGTTATTAGTAAAGGTTAAATTAAGTTGTGATTGCTTTACTTTTGTTGTCGGATGTGATATAATACCGTTGTCATTTCGGGGAAACAGGTGAAAATCCTGTACGAGCCCGTCGCCGTGAGGTGCAAACAAAAAATTATCCTTCTTACCCGATGCCGCAAATCGGGGACAAGTCATTGAGATCGAATTCTTGAGAAGGCGGAAGGATAAGCACCAAGTCGAAATATCCGTTTGACAAGCCCTCCGTTTATAACTGCGGCAGCCGGTTTTGGAGGAAATTTATATTATTATTAAGGAGAATGCAAACTATGCAAAAGACACAATTTAAAAATAAGTTGTCGCTCATCGTTTGTATCGTGCTTATTGCGGCTATGGCACTGCTTACGACCGGATGTAACGGCAATACCACCAACGATTCCAATGCGGTATCGACCACAGCGGTATCTACCACTGCTGTATCACAAAGCACTGAAACCGTACTCGGTGATGGTGCGACCGAGTTTACCTTTACTGTCACCGATTCTGACGGAAAAGAAACTTCTTTTGAGATACATACCAATAAGACCACTGTTGGTGATGCGTTGCTGGAGCTTGATCTCATTGCAGGTGAGGATGGCCCGTATGGTCTGTATGTTAAAACGGTAAACGGTATTACCGTGGATTATGATACAGACGGCAAGTATTGGGCGTTTTATCAAAACGGAGAGTATGCTACTGCCGGCGTTGATGCTACTGAAATTACAGCAGGGGCTACATATTCCTTTAAGGTCGAGTAAAAAGTGAAGCCAACTGTAAAAGAACTTACGGTATTTGCTGTTCTTGGCTCTATGATGTATGTTACGCAGGTCGTTATGTCGTTTCTTCCGAACATACATATTACGGGAGTGTTTATCGTTGCAATAACGGTAGTTTACAGAGCAAAAGCGCTGTATCCGCTTACTGTATATATAGCCATTTCCGGCTTTGCAGCAGGTTTTGCTACCTGGTGGATACCATATTTATATATATGGCATGTACTTTGGGCAATTAGCTTGCTTTTGCCGAAGAAAATACCTGCCAAGGCTGAAGCGATAGTGTATACGTGTGTATGTGCTTTGCACGGATTTCTTTACGGCACAATATATGCACCTGCACAAGCATTGCTTTTCGGTCTTAACTTCAAAGGGATGGTAGCGTGGATAATTGCAGGACTTCCGTTTGATTTTATACACGGTGTCAGCAATTTCTTCTGCGGTATGCTGATTTATCCTATCGTTTCGGTGCTTCGACATATTGGAAAATATACTAGAGCATAGCAATAGCTGTATCTGACTGCCTAAGTGTGCGTACACTTGGGCAGTTTTTCGCCTTGCAGCGAGTTGTATCACTCCTGTGTATCAGCACAGCGAAATCTATCCCGTTATACTATATTCGTTATAGGCGATGTTGGGTTCATGGATAGCCTTTGCAGTCTGTAATTGACAAAAAAGAGCCGTTATACAGACATCAGGAATCGGTGAAGCTTTGCTCTTGCTTCCAACGATGTTCTATGTAACGGCTTTAAATTTTAAAGTATTCTATTTGTGTATATTTCGTTTTACAATAATGTTTATTTATCTTTTGGTTGTCATTCTTTTTTTATGCTCATTGAGAATCGTCTTGAAGATTGCGTTTTCGCTGATGTAATTTGCAATCACCATATAATCTTCCATCACATAGTCCAGCGCATTTTCGCTGCATATACCGTCTGCATTATATGGATTTGATTGGATACAGAAGAAATTACTACCGTTGCAGCAACAATTATCAAAATAACAGGAACGAGGAATATTCCTAAAATACCACCGCTTCCGTAATAGTGCGGTCTGTGATGCCATCCGTCACCCATAGTGGGGACGAGGACCGCCGTGGAATCCTCCACCTCCGTGTGATTCTCCGCCTGATCTTGGCATAATAATACCTCCTTGTAAGAATTTGAGTTGTTTATTTTAACAATATTATAGCGTAAATTATGTGTGAAGTTAATCTGTTACCATACTGGAAAATATGTTGACACAACACGAAATATGTAATATAATGAGATAAAGTCAATTCGCAAGAAATGACATTTTATTAAAGAGAAAGGAAGTATTAAAAATGAAAACTGCAGCAAAAGTATTTATTATTATCGGTATGATCTGCGGATTCTGGTGGGTACTCCCTCTTGTTTTCGGTATCATCGTACTCGTTAAGATGAAGAACGATCAGTTAACAACAGGCTGGAAGGTAGTAACACTTATCTTCGTAAGCCTTATCGGCGGTATCCTTCTTCTTTGTGCAAAGGATCAGCCTGCACCCGCTGTTGAAACAACAACAGTAGAATAAGATCTATGTAAAAAACAGACTTCGTAATGAAGTCTGTTTTTTATTTTACCTTTTTAGCCAGATAATCTATTATCTTTTTTCTTGTAACAATGCCAATAAAAGAGCCGGAATCGTCTGTTACGGGTATAAAATTCTGATTTGTTGCACGCTCTAACAGCTCGTCTACCGTTGCTGTGATCTTCACGGCGGGATTCTTATCTTTTTTTACGATATCGGAAATTGCAATATGTTCAACCGATTTAATATCGATCCTTCGTATATCGCCGTTTTCGCCTTCAACAAGAAACCATAGAAAATCACCTTCGCTGATGGTGCCGCAGTATTTACCGTCACGATTGATAACGGGTACTGCGCTGTATTTATGGTAATTCATTTTTTCTAGTGCCTGCCGTATTGAAAAATCATTGTATAGAAAAGCAAGCTCTGCTTTTGGTGTTAATAAAAACGCTATATTCATTTTATTATGTATCTCCAATCTATTTTAATTTTATTTTAGCACGAATTATGAAGCTTTTCAATCTTCAGGCAAAATATTTACAAAAACATTACCGATTGTTAAAAACGAATGCACATAAAAAAGACTTTACATAATGGGCAACATATGGTATAATGACCAAAATGGTCGCTTTGCGTCTAATTGCCAAAAATGCGTCCGTTAATAAGATGAATAAAGGGTGTGTTAGATCGGTGAAAAAACTTATCGCTCATTGCAAGCAGTACAGATTTTTGCTTGGTGAGCTTGTAAAGAAAGGAATTACACTTCGCTACCGTCGAAGCTTTTTAGGCGTGTTCTGGACTATGCTTGAGCCGCTGCTTACAATGATCGTACTTACATTTATTTTCGGACCGTTGCTCGGATATTCTTCGGATAAGACTTATCCCGTTTATATCCTTGCGGGCAGACTTATATATACAATGTTTTCGCAATCTACAAAAGAATGTACCCGTGCTATTCGCTCAAATGCTGCGATGATAAAAAAGGTATATGTTCCGAAATATCTGTTTCCGCTGTCGCATGTTATATTTAACTATATAATTTTTGCGATCTCACTTATAGTGCTTGCAATAGTATCACTCATACTCGGTGTTATTCCTACCTGGTGGCTATTTACGGCGATAGTTCCGCTGATAAATGTATTCTTATTATCACTTGCAGTCGGTATGCTGCTTGCAACTATCGGTGTGTTCTTCCGTGACATGGAGTATTTATGGAATGTTGCGCTCACGCTTATAATGTATATGAGTGCTATTTTCTATAATATCAACGAAGGCAAATATTCTTCAATTGCTATATTAAAGCTTTTGAAATTTAATCCGCTTTACTGTATTATTGAGAATTTCCGAGGCGCAATATTCAGCAATACCGTAGCCTGTCCGTTCTCTTGGGAACTTGCAGTTTATACAGCGGTGTTCAGCCTTGTGCTTCTTGCATTCTCTGCGTGGCTGTTCCATAAAAAGCAGGATGAATTTATCATGCATATTTAACGGAGGTGGAAATTTTGGCTAACGAAGTTATCAGTCTTGACAATGTAAGTGTTAAGTTTAATCTTTCCTCCGAAAAGCTGGACAGCTTTAAAGAGTTTTTTATAAAACTTATAAAGCGTGATGTTCATTATGATGAGTTCTGGGC
>JAXJVX010000353.1:0-8107 GCA_036308305.1 Acutalibacteraceae bacterium
AAATAACGGTACCGTTGTAACGGCGGCACTGTATCAGAAGGCATCAAGCGGAGATAATACTGCAATAAAGCTGCTTATGGAGCTTGCAGGCGAAAGCGAAAGGCCTGCATCCTGTTCCAGGCTTTATAAAGCATTGGAGGAAGATGCGGATTGCAAATAACAACACTTTCTGAAAAACAGAAGCTGCTGTTTAAATGGGCGCATACCAAAGAATACTGCGAGAAATACGACAACATCATCTGTGATGGAGCTGTCCGATCGGGCAAAACGGTAATAATGGCAATGTCATTTATTATCTGGGCAATGCGGTATTTTGATGATTGTTCATTTGCTATCTGTTCAAAAACCGCATCCTCCTGCGAACGGAATATTATATCTGTTATTACCTCATCGGTAGATCTGAATTGCTATTACTCGTTCTCATATAACCGCACATCACATGTGCTCAATGTTAACAGCGGAGAACATCACAACCGTTTCTATATTTTCGGCGGCAAGGATGAGGCGAGTTATATGCAGATACAGGGTATGACACTTTGCGGTGTTATGTTTGATGAAGCCGCTTTGATGCCCAGATCCTTTGTTGAACAGGCGGTAGCAAGAACTCTATCGGAGCCGAATGCCCGATTGTGGTTCAACTGCAATCCGGCTTCTCCTTCGCATTGGCTTTACCGTGAATGGATAAAGGATGCCGATGGGGAAAACAGAAAACGCACATTGCATTTGCGCTTTTTTATGGAGGACAACCCGATACTTACTGAAAAAGAGATAAAAAAAGCACGAACAATGTACAGCGGTGTGTTCTATTCTCGCTACATAAAAGGCGAATGGGTGAATGCCGACGGACTTGTATATCCGATGTTTTCAAGCTCCCATATTACCGATGTTAAGCCGCACGGAGAATATTATATCAGTGTTGATTACGGCACAGCGAATCCATGCAGCATGGGACTTTGGTGCGTGGGTGAAGGTACTGCAGTGAGAGTAGCAGAATATTATCATGATTCAAGAATATCACGGATACAAAAAACGGACGAGGAGTATTGTGATGCTCTTTGTGCTCTTGCCGATGGCTGCGATATAAAGGCAGTAATAGTTGATCCGTCCGCCGCTTCTTTTATTGAGGCACTGCGTAAGCGAGGTAGATTTCGTATATTACCTGCAAAAAACAAGGTGCTTGACGGGATTCGCTTTGTAAGCAGCCTTTTGCAGTCAGGAAAACTCAAATTTGATCCTTCATGTAAGGATATTATCCGTGAATTTGGGCTGTATTCGTGGGATGAATCACAGGAGCGTGACAGTGTCATCAAGCAGTTTGACCATGCAATGGATGATATGCGTTATTTTTGCAGTACCGTATTAAAAACGAGGGCGAATTTCGGAGCAAAAAGCAAGTCTAAGCAACATAAGCACTCAAGCCTCGGTGCTTGGGAGGTGTAAGGAGGTAAAATGGTAATTGATTTTATGGCGGCAATATTGATATGTTCCGTGTTTTTTATGATTGGAAGATATTTCACGAAAACACCCGAAAAGAAACATGAGGAACATATACATGATCAGTGTGTTGTCGCAGACGAAAAAATGCGACGTGCCTATATGAACTTTCTTTCATATAACGGTGACGAGCAGGATGACATTTGAAAGTGAGGTCATTATTTGGAAACAAACAATCAGTTTGATGCTATCAGCGAGCTGTATCCACAGTACGGCTCGTATGATGAATTACCGGATGAAGTAAAAAGCGATGCTGATAAAAACGGTACCCTTGAAGTTTGTCTGCTGCGTTATCTTTATACAGAGCAGCAAAGGGTAATAGCCGAATATGAAAAAAGAATTCGTAATGAGGCTATGTCGGCATCATCGCAATACTGCCCTGAGGGCAGCGAAGACTATGACATTCTGAACGCATTGTTCAGAGGAATAAAAAAATCTTAAAATGAAAAAGGAGAAAATTTATGTCTATTAACAATGAAGCATTTGCAACAAAATTTACAGGTGAGCTTGATAAGATCCTCTGCTCAAAAACCGCAGTCGGCTTTATGACCGACAATGCACTCCGTGCGAAATTCGTGGGTGCGAAAACTGTAAAACTTCCGAGCATTTCCATGCAAGGACTTGGTGATTATGACCGTGATACCGGCTTTATCAAGGGGTCGGTAAATGTAACTAATACTGCATATACTATGCAGCAGGACAGAGCGCGTACCTTTTCGATCGACCGTGAGGATATGGATGAAACAGGTATTGCAGAGCTTGCTGGTTCGGTTATTTCCGAATTTGTGCGTACAAAGGTAGTTCCGGAAACGGACGCTTATACAATCTCAAAGCTTGCAGGCCTTGCTTATGAGCGTGGTCAGCTTGTTGAGGGTGACACAGAAAATCCGTTTGATTGCTTCTTTGCTTTGCAGAAAGAAGTGCAGGCAGAAGTGGGCTTTGATGAGGAACTTGTATGCTTTGTAAATCCGTATATGTGGTCAAAATTCAAGCAGTCAGAGGAATTTATCCGTCAGATAGCACCCGGGGAGTTTAAGCAGGGAGATATGAGTTTTTCTGTCAATACTATTGACGGCATTGCAATCATTCCCGTGTCCGCTTCAAGAATGCAGTCTGCATATGAGTTCCTTTCAGGTGCTAATGGAGAAGAAGCAGGCGGATTTACACCGGCAAACGGTGCAAAGGGCATATATATGCTGATGCTGCCTAAAAGAGCGGCATCACTTGTTCGCAAGTCTGAAAAGATTCGTATCTTTACACCCGATGAAAACATTTCAGCTGATGCATATAAGTTTGATTACCGTTTGTATTATGATGTGTTTGTTAAAACATCGTTTGCATCCGGCGTGTGGGCAATGATAGCACCGTCTGTCACCGTTACTGCGGATATAGCCGCCTCAAAATCATTAACAGAGGGTAGTATTTCAGGTTCGCTTTCGGTAACTGCGGCAGCATCCGACTCATCAGAGCTTACATATCAGTGGTATATGTGTTCGGATGATGCAAAGAACGGTGCGGTACGTATTGCAGGCGCAACAAACAAGAGTTGGACGATAGATACCGGTCTTACAGCGGGCGAATATTATGTATTTGTGCGTATGACCGCCGGAGGCTCAACTGTTCTTGATTCTGGTGTTTGCCATATTACCGTGGCATAAATTTTTATTTGTGCGGAGCAGTAATGCTCCGCACATTCTATTTTTGAGGAGTTGATATATTGATAACCAATGAAATCTGCAATGATATATTTGCACAGCACGATAAGTGTGTTTCATTTAAAAGTACACTCGGCAAAAAGGGTATATATGAGCAGTCACGGCTGAACAGCCGATTCTATCACGGAGATCAATGGCACGGCGCAAAGGTGGGCGCTGACCGTCCGCTTGTGAGATATAATCTTATTAAGCGTATCGGCGAATATAAAGCTGCATCAGTTTCATCGCGAGAAAACAAGGTGGATTTTTTCTTGCAGGGCGATCATTTGCTATCGAACGCTTTATGTGAATGGTACCGTACAGCGTCGGCAAATATGCGGCTTGACAAGCTGTATAAGGATGTACTTAAAAATGCGTACATTTCAGGCACAGGAGTTCTTTATACATATTGGGACACATCGGCGGCGAGCGGATACTTTGCTGATAAAGACAAGCGAATACCTATAATGGGAGATATCGTATCTGAAGTGTTACGCATTGAAAATGTTGATTTTGCCGATCCCTTTGAGCGTGATGTTCAAAAGCAGCGCTTTGTTCTGGTTCTGCAAAAGCTTCCGATACAGCGAGTAGCCGAGGAAGCGGAAAAATTCGGAGCAGATGAAGATACTGTACGAAGTATAAAGCCGGAGGATGATACCGACCGCATCACCGTAATAACGAAGTTCTATAAAAAATCAGGTATGGTATTCGCAATACGGGTGTGCAAAAATGCCGTTATCCGTAAGGAATGGTGCCTTGGAGTTTCACGGTATCCGTTGTCGGTAATGCAGTGGGAAAATGAAAACGGCAGCATTTACGGATCATCAGAAATAACCTCGCTTATACCGAATCAGATAGCAATCAATCGTATGATTACCGCTCAGGTATGGGCGATCATGATGATGGGTATGCCGATAATGCTTGTCAACGGAGATCTAATAGACAGTCCCGTTACAAACGAGCCGGGGCAGATACTGTCGTTCTGCGGCTCGCCTGAGGATTTTTCCGGTGCTATCAAATATGTTTCACCACCTGATTTTTCCGGTGGATTTAACGAAAACATTACTGCACTTATAAACAATACTCTGAATATGAGCGGAGTAAGCAGCGCTGTTTTAGGCGAGTTGGATTTAAATAATGCTTCACTTATGGATAAGATCCAGAATAGCTTTCGGGTATCACTTGACGCAGTTGCTACACGGTACGAGGCTTTCGTTGAGGATACAGCTGCAATATTTGCAGAGTTTTTTCTTAATTTCTATTCAGGAAGACCAGTATCCGATACTCTTGATTATTCGCCGGATAAATATAAAGTAACCTCACTCCGTGCTAGAATAGTCAGCAACAGCATTGATACTGCCGATAATGAATGTGTAATGACTGTGCTTGATAAACTTTTGGATATCGGTGCTATAACGCCCGTTCAGTATCTTCAAAGACTGCCTGACGGTATCGTGCCGGATAGCGGCAGTCTTATTCGTGAGTTGCAAAGGAAGGAGAAAGTGCATGACAGTTAAAGAGATTTTTGATGTGGCTGTAATGTTGCTGGGATACGATGAAGCAACGCTCAATAAGGTTTCACCTCAGATATCTAAGAGGATGCTTATATGTGTCGGCAGCGCAGTAAGTGACACAGCAAAGGCACTAAAATACACGCCGATACCTGTAATTTCGTCCGCATTTGATGATGTAGATATTTCCGAAGATGTCTTGCGCTGCTGTACTGTTTATGGTGTTGCGGCAATGCTTGCTCTATCTGAAAATGACAGCGATAATCAGCGTGTTTTTGCACAGATGTTTAATGAGCGTCTTGGGTATGTATCAAAATGCTGTAAGCGCAGCATTATTACTGATAATTGTTTTAAGGGGGGATGTGAATGATACCTTTAAAACAAGCGCAGAAATACGGAAGATTTATAAGCAGCAGTTTAAACGGCGGTATAAACGCAGTGGCGGATGAGGCGGAAGGACAGAAGGGTGAACTGTCAAGTGCTGTTAATGTGTGGTATAAAAACGGTACCTTAAGAACAAGACCCGGATTTGGATGCGATCTTTTCAGAGTGGCTGCATCAGGCTCTGATATAACTGACTTTACGCTTGAAAAGGCGGCAGATGTATATTGCAACGAAAAAATCAGGATATTCATTAAACGCAATGATACTGAGACTACGCAGAGTATAGGTCTTGTGCTGTTTGGCGAGGAAGGCAGATATGCCGATATCGCACTTTATGAGCATACATATCAAAATGACGGATATTACCCCAATGTGTTCGTTTTCAGCGGAAAAAGGACATATGGCAGCGGAATATACGCTGTCGTTGCGGTTGTTAATGATGCCGGTAGGGTTCTGTATAAGACTGTATATGAGATAAACATTTCGCTTGACGGAGTGCAGGAAATATTGCCTGCTGATGTTTATGCACCACTTATAATGATAAACGGCAAAGGCAGCTCTTTTGACACGCTTGAAAAGACCTCCGGCTATGGTGATCTGAAATATATTGAAGATTACAACCGCCTTTTCGGTGCATTCCGTGCAGGCTTTATAACTGATGGCGTATCTACCGAGTATTCGCTGCCTGCTAAAGATCTGTCATCTGCTGTCGGTGAGGATATAAGCATAGCTTTTAAATATGGTAATTCGGAATATAAATGGATGATCGAGAGTTCAGGTACTGTTTCATCTGAAATGAATATTGAGGGAACGAGTATCAAGGCGACCGTAAACAGAGCAACGGGCAAGATTACCTTTTCATCTGCATTGCCGAAATGGACTAATGACAGCAGTAATCTTATTATCAGGGCTTATAAAAAACTCGAAACCGATACGATTTTCGGTATGAGATTTTCAGAGTGTTTCAATTCCCGTGTGTTTTTGTCCGGCAATAGTCTTGCGGCTAATGAAATAGCATATTCGCATATAAATGAGCCACTATATTTTCCAAAAGGGAACTATGAATTTGCCGGCGATGCTGTACAGAATATTACTGCCTTTGCATTTCAGTCTAATATGCTTGTTATTTTTAAAGAAAACGAGGTCTATATCTCATCCGGAGTTACACAAAACAGTTATGATACCGAAAGATTGATAAACGGATCATCGGGCGCTAATGTAAATAAGGCTGCAATGAATATTTCGCTTTTATTCAGCGGTGCGGGAACTGTTTACCCGGATACAGTACTGCAATGCGGTAACAGATTGGTTTTTCTTGGCAATGATTGCTGCGTGTATGCTATTGCGAGAACTTCAGGATATTTACGCAGGGTGTTTAACATCTCGCAGAATATTCAACCCATGCTCGATTCAAAATTCCCTCTTGACGGCGCTTTTGCAGCAGATATAGACGGAAGATATATGCTTGTTTTGTATGACAGTATATTCTTGTTTAACTATCGTGACAAGTCGTTTTATTCGCTTGCAAACAGTATGACTGCGGATGTGAGCGTTGCCTGGTATTATTGGGAAACAGGAGGACTTGGTGAGGTGGATCTGTTTTCTTGCTGTAATGGTCGGTTACTTGGTATGGCTTCTTCGGGTGGAAAATACTATATTGCAGGCTATACATTGGGCGGTGAAAATGACAGCTATGCGAATACATTAGAAAATGGCATCGAGTTTTCGAAGGCGGCCATATCGGTAAGCGTCACAACGGGCTGCTTTGGCTTATGCGATAGAGATATCATTGCAAGAAGGCTGATATTGAATATGGCAGACGGAACTCAGCAAGGCAGTATAGCTTACGGTATTTGCTGTGACGGTCGCTCAAACACACTTACTGTTGAAAATGTTATTAAAGGTAAAAAGCGTATGTATTACTGCACAAAAGCAAGATGCAGTAAGGTGCAGGTGTATATTGCATCTGATAATGCGTTGTCGCTGTCGTCTTGCGTTATAGAGTATTCGTCACTTAATGAACAAATAAGGGGGTAATTTCTAATGAGAAGTATTAAATATACAATTACATCAACTGATATAACGCCTAAAATCGAAAAATTCGGTGGCGTTCAAGGTGATCATAATACAACAAAACTGGTTTTTGATGTCACAGATGTGTATAGCTCTGCTGATACTGAAAAGCGTTTCAGAATAGAGTATATTGACGGCTCAGGAATCTACAACACAAGTGGGCATCTTACCGTTTACAGCGAGAACGCAAAGCGTTATGTCAGCTTTGTGTTGGGGAAGGAAATAACTGCAAACGGTGGATCGGTGCAGTTTAATCTTTTGATGATATCACTTGATGATGAAAATGCGGAAAACGAGATATTATCAAGTTATCCCATAAGGGTGTATTTTGCACCGTCCGCAGCATCTGCATATGGATCACAGACGGTTAAAAAGGGCATAGACGGTCTCACGATTACTGCGTCGGAAGCAGCACAAAGAGCGGAGTCGGCTGCAAAAGTTGCAGAAACCGAAGTAGGAAACCATAATACAGATACTAAAGCGCATGAGGATATACGGGATGAAGTTGATAAGCTGGGTAATTCGATTGCGAATTCTATCTACTCACATAATGTGGATGAAACATCACATTCGGATATACGCCAGAGTTTAATCAGCCACAACACCGATACAACTTCACATCAGGATATCCGTGAAACAATAAATACTCTCGGCAGTATTCATGTACCGGAGTTAATAAAATCCCACAACACCGACCTTGAAGCGCATTCTGATATACGGGCAGATATACAAACTCTTGGTAATACAGTCATACCGAATATGGCGAAATCGGCTGCGGCAGATGCGGTGAACAAGCATAATTATAACGCAACGGCGCATGAGGATATAAGGCAACAGCGCAATGCTGATATGGACAATCTTTCGGCAAATATTATACCGGGAATAGCAAGTGCGAAGGTGCAGGCACACAATACAGATGAGACGGCACATTCGGATATCAGAGAGAAGATA
>JAXJVX010000354.1:0-4857 GCA_036308305.1 Acutalibacteraceae bacterium
AGATACAATAAAGCGATGCTGTACCAAAAACATTCCTGCGTTTTTTGGATTTCTGAATGAGCATGAATGTTCAATAGTTCAGCTATATGCCAAAAATAAGCATTGCAGATTTCTGCTTTTTGGCGGATATGAAGGAGCAGAAAGAGTAATATTTGCTGCGTTGCCGGATTGGGCAGAGGATACGCAATTTCCAATCACGGCGCTCACTTTTGAATATAAAAAAGAATATTCATTAAATCATCGTGATTTTCTCGGTTCTTTAATGGCACTTGGGATAACACGGGAAAAGATTGGGGATATCGTTGTTGGCGAGGGGAGAACGGTTGTCTTTATTCATGATGACATAGCCGGATTTGTTGTATCTCAAATAACAAAAATAGGCAGAGTTGGTGTGAAGATAACTACCGGTGCACCTTATGATATCCAAGTAGATAATAAGTACGAAAGTATTACAAAAACGATCGCATCTGCACGGTTGGACTGTATCGTAGCAGCAATCACAAACAACAGTAGAACTGCGGCAACGGAACTTATTATATCCGGCAATGTGTTTACAAGCGGCGTAGAGAATAGAAGTGTCAGTTACACGGTCAAGGAGGGAGAAACCCTATCTGTCCGTAAACACGGCAAATATATAATTGATTCTGTGGCAAATCTGACTAAAAAAGGAAGATTGCGTCTTGAATGCCGCAGAAAAATATAAGAGAGGATGTATTTCATGCTTACAGCAGAAAAAATCAGAGGAATTGAATTTCAAAAGAGCGGAATCGGCGGTTACAAGAGTTCGGATGTTGAGGCATTTGTTGAGGATGTAGCAACAGACTTTGAAACGATGCAGAAGCGTGAGAAGGAGCTGCTTGATAAGATCGAGGCACTTACTGATATGATTCAGGAGTATAAAAACAGCGAGGATTCAGTAAAATCAGCAATTCTTTCAGCTCAGAAAACCGGCGATGCTATTCTTCGGGAGGCTGAAGAAAAAGCTGCTGTTATAAGTGCTAAATCAAAAGCAGAATCAGATGCATTGCTTGCAAAAGCTAAAGAAGTAACTCAACAGATGCTTGATGAGGCTAATGTCAATGCCAGAGAAATAATGGACAATGCAACAGTTAAATCAAAGTCTTTGCTTGAGCAGGCACAGTTGAGAGCTGCTAATATCAAGGTTGAGGCAGATAAGAGTATTGCTGCTGAAATCGCATACTATAATAAGCTTAAGGGTATGATCGCTGAGTTCAAGGCATCTGTTATCAATGGATATAAATCACATCTTGAAGCCCTCTCGGCAATACATGATGGATCTGATTTAGTCGAAAAGACAATTGAAGAAAATGCTTTCAGTGAGGAAGCTTAAATTGAAAAAACATAAGATAATTGCCGCTGCAGCTGCTGTGATTTTAGTTGTGATCGATCAACTTACTAAATACCTCGCTGCTACCCTTTTAAAAGGCGGCGGAGCAGTTACTGCAATTCCTTATTTGCTCGATTTGCAGTATAGTGAAAATACCGGAATGGCACTCGGTATGCTTAAAAACCAGCGTTGGGTGTTTATGACACTCACCGTTGTGTTTTTGTGTGTATTAATGTATGTTTTTTTCAGTAAAAAAACAACTTCACCGCTGGTTGTATATTGTATAACATTGATAGTGTCCGGCGGTATAGGTAATATGATTGATCGTATTTTTCTTGGCTATGTAATTGATTTTTTGGATGCATTCTTTATGGATTATATCTTCAATTTTGCTGATTGCTGCGTTGTAGTCGGATGTATTGCACTCGCTGCAGTTATACTGTTCAAAAAGGATGCTGTTCAGAATCTTACTGACGGTAAGCAAAATGAAAACAGTTGAGTTGATATCAGATGCAGGCGGTCAACGCATAGACAAGTTTATTGCCGAAAGCCATATCGGTGTTTCACGAAATGCAGCTGCGCAGTTGATTGATAACGGTAAAGTCGTGCTTAACGGAAGAACCGCTGTAAAAAGCAGTAAGGTCAATGTCGGAGATTGTGTTTGTATTTCTATTCCTGATCCTGTTGATGATACTGCCAAGCCTGAAAATATTCCACTTGATGTTGTTTATGAGGATGAACAGCTTCTTGTTGTAAATAAACCCAAAGGTATGGTAGTACATCCGGCACCCGGCAATTATTCGGGGACTTTAGTTAATGCGTTGCTCTATCATTGTAAGGGATCGCTTTCGGGAATAAACGGTGTCATTCGTCCGGGTATCGTTCATCGCATAGATAAAGACACCAGCGGCCTTTTGATCGTCGCAAAAGACGATAGTACTCACCGTTTTCTTGCTCATCAGATAAAGGAGCATAGCTTCAAGCGCGAGTATGAGGCTGTTGTTTGCGGAGGTTTTCGTGAGGAAAGTGGTACAGTCGATGCGCCGATCGGCCGTCATCCTGTAAAGCGTAAGCAGATGACAGTAACTGATAAGAACTCAAAAAATGCTATAACACATTATACGATCGTTGAACGTTTTGAAAAATATACTCATCTTCGTCTTAAACTCGAAACAGGTAGAACTCATCAGATAAGGGTACATATGGCATATATTTCTCGCCCTGTATTTAATGATCCCGTATATAATCCAAAACACACCTATTCGGAATTTAGCGGGCAATGTCTTCATGCTAAAACTATCGGTTTCATACATCCAAACGGAGAGTATATGGAATTTGAAAGCGAACTTCCTGAGTATTTTAAGGAATTACTCAATAAGTTGAGGAAACAATGAAAAGATTTGATAATTATTTGATTGCCACCGATCTTGACGGTACGCTATATAAAAATCAAAATGAAATACCAAAGCAGAATATTGAGGCTATCCGCCGCTATATTTCACTCGGAGGTAAGTTTACTGTTGCAACAGGCAGAGCAGTGATTAGTGCTCGTCGCATTATTGAAGGAATAGATATTAATTGTCCTGTTATCACCTGTAACGGTCACATTCTTTTTGATTACGACAAGGACGAGATAGTTGATTCTATCGACCTGCCCGAGGATATAAAGGACTACGCAAAAAAGATATACGATAAATTTCCTGATGCGGGCATAGAGGCATTCAACGGCAAGGATATTATGATAATCCGTGCCAACGATGTTGTAAGGCGCCATTTATCGTATGAAAAGGTCGATATAGTTGATGTACCGTTTGCTATTGCTGCTGAAAAGCCGTGGCAGAAGCTCCTCATAACCGATGAAGAAGATGGAATCAAAGCAATTCGTGAGTATGCTAAAACCATTAAGCCTGATTCTATCAATATTCTTGATACAAACCGACTGTTTATGGAGGCAGGAGCTATCGGCGTTGATAAGGGCAGTGCCCTTCTTTCTCTTGCAGATCATGTAGGTGCAGACCGTGATAAGACTTTTGCAATCGGTAATTATTATAACGATTGTGAGATGATAAATGCAGCTTATTTAGGCGCTTGTGTTGCGGACACACCGGATGATATAAAAGAAATGTGTGGATATGTAACAAAATTAACTTGTTCTGAAGGCGGATTTGCGGAATTTGTTGATTTTGTGATGAATATGTGTTAAAATAATTAAAGATAAATTATTTTGCTTGCAATAAAACCAAAGATTGGAGAAAAGTATGGACAGCATTCTTAAAAAACAATTAGAAATTTTTGCGTGCAAGGTGCGTATGGGTGTTATCGAAGGCACTTATAACGCAAAAGCAGGTCATCCGGGTGGCTCGCTTTCTATCGCAGAGGTAATGACTTATCTTTACAATTGCGAAATGAATGTAGACCCGAAGGAGCCTAAAAAGGCTGACCGTGATCGTTTTGTTCTATCAAAAGGTCATGCAGCGCCGGCTCTTTATGCAGCACTTGCGCTTAAAGGCTTTTTCCCGACAGAGGAGATAAAAAACCTTCGTAAGATCGGTAAGCTTTTGCAGGGTCATCCCGATATGAAACATATTCCGGGTGTTGATATGAGTACAGGTTCACTCGGTCAGGGTATTTCTGCTGCTTGCGGTATGGCACTTTCAGCAAAAATGTCAAATAAGGATTACCGTGTTTATACCGTGCTTGGAGACGGTGAGATCGAAGAAGGTCAGGTATGGGAGGCAGCAATGTTTGCAGGCTTCCGTAAGCTTGATAACCTGGTTGCATTTGTTGATTACAATAATCTTCAAATTGATGGTACACTTGATGAAGTAGTTTCTCCGATGCCGATCGATGAGAAGTTTAAGGCGTTTGGTTGGAATGTTATCTGTATTGATGGTAACGATCTTGATGCAATCGAAGCTGCATATAAGGCAGCTCGGGAGTGCAAAGGTAAGCCTACTTGTATAGTTGGCAAGACCGTAAAGGGTAAGGGCGTATCCTTCATGGAGAATCAATGCGGTTGGCACGGTAAGGCTCCTAATGCTGAACAGTATGCAGTTGCAATTGAAGAATTAAATAAGGCTCTTGCAGAGCTTGAAGCATAATTAATCTAAAAGAAAGGCAAGTAAAGTTATGTCAGAAGTAATTAGTAAAGCTACAAGATTGGGTTATGCCGAAGGTCTTTGCGAGCTTGGCAAAACACACGAAGATATGGTCGTGCTTGATGCAGACCTTGCAGGTGCTACTATGACCTGTCAATTCAAAAAGGAATTTCCCGAAAGATTTGTTGATTGCGGAATCGCAGAGCAGAATATGATGAGCATTGCAGCAGGCCTTGCTGCAACCGGAAAGCTTACATTTGCCTCAAGCTTTGCTATGTTTGCAGCAGGCAGAGCGTTTGAGCAGGTAAGAAATTCTATCGGCTACCCTCATCTTCCCGTAAAGATCGGTGCTACTCATGCGGGCATCTCAGTTGGCGAAGACGGTGCAACACATCAGTGTAATGAAGATAT
>JAXJVX010000355.1:0-6639 GCA_036308305.1 Acutalibacteraceae bacterium
ATGATGAGATATATGCAGTTACTCCGAAAGGGGATATTATTGCTTTGCCGCAGGGGTCATGCGTCATCGACTTCGCTTATGCTATACATACAGCAGTCGGTCACAAAACTGTCGGTGCAAAGGCAGACGGCAGAATAGTACCGATTGATTATAAGATAAAAACCGGTGAGATAGTTGAGATACTTACTACCTCGCAGCCTCATGGTCCGAGCCGTGATTGGCTGAAGATAGTCCGCACAAGCGAAGCAAGAAACAAGATCCGCAGTTGGTTTAAAAAGGAACGCCGCCCAGAAAATATTGAGGAGGGTAAGGCTGAGGTCGAGCGTGAGTTCAAGCGCAATTATATCAATCTTACCGGTAAGGAATTTGATGAAATGATCGAAAGACTTGCCGATCGTCAGCATTGTGCTACTGTAGATGATTTTTATGCTGCTGTTGGCTACGGTGGTATTGTTATATCCCGTCTTATGCCTCGCATCAAGGATGAATATAAGGCATCTCGTGAGACTGATGATAAAAAGATAGAGGACTATATCACCGATATAAGCAAGGATAGCAAGGGCGGTATAGAGGTCGATGGTACTGATAACTGCCTTATCAAGCTTTCAAAATGCTGTAATCCTCTGCCGGGGGATCCGATCATCGGTTTTGTCACAAGAGGGCACGGAATTTCTGTTCACAAAAGAGATTGTCCCAATGTGCCTAAAAATATAGCACAAGCTGCAGAGCCTGAACGATGGGTAGCAGTCACATGGACGGGTAAGGCGCATGAATTCTTTAAATCTACACTTAAAATACACGCACTCGACCGTCCGCAGATCCTGGCAGACATCACAGTTGCAATTGCAAATCTTCACATTGCACTGCATTCTGTTAATGCACGAGAGGTTAAAGGTGGAAATTGTGAAATAAGCATGACTATTTCAATTGAAAGTCTTGAGCATCTTAAAAATATCGTTGCAAAGCTGTCTAAAATCAATGGAGTTTATTCAATAGAACGAAGCGGTATGTAAAAAAATTTTCCCTTGTATCCCCGCTGTAGCAAGAGTACTTAGGAGTACACTATTGCAGATTTTCAAGATAATAATTATGCCGCTTTGTACCATTGCGGGCGGCATGACGATTTACTATTATCTCAATATACGACGATTGCTGAAGGAGAATAGTGATCCTTACTGAAAATTCAATATAAAAAGCTTGATTTGCATCATTGTGAACAAATCAAGCTTTTTAATTGCCTTTTTTCGTAAATACCGATATTACTGTTTTAAAGAGTATTTTTATCTCAAACCAAAGACTGCGGTGGCGTATATAATACAGCTCCATCTTCTGACGCTTTCCGGTCGAATATGTAACATTATTGCGTGCATATGCCTGCCAATAGCCTGTAAGACCCGGCTTAACGCTTAAGAATTCAGCAGCATCCTTGCCGTAAAAATTCAATTCGTCAAACACTATCGGACGCGGACCGGTTATACTAAGATCTCCTTTAATGATATTAATCAATTGAGGAAGTTCGTCCATACTGGTTCTACGCAAAAATGCTCCGACTTTTGTTACACGCGGATCATCATGAAGCTTGAATTCCTTTTTCAGTATACCCAGCTGTTCACCCGTCAATTCATTATCAGAGTTTTGGCGCATACTCCTGAATTTATAAATATAAATCCGTTTCCCGTTTTTGCCAAGCCTTTCGTGGCGATAAAACACCTTCCCGCCGTCTGAAAGCTTAACTATCAGCATCAAAATTAAAAACAAAGGTGAAAGAATCACACATCCTAAAGACGACAAAACGATATCAAAAAATCTCTTGACGGCAAGACAGAGAGCATTTGAATTATTTGCTGATATACCCTTTGATTTTTCGATAACATTTTTGAATGCTACTTCATCAATAGGTGAGCCTTCAATTACCGCGAAATCAACATGGAATTCCGTGGTGTTCAATACAAATCCCCCTAACATTGTATTTTAATCTATTATACTTTTAAAGGGCATAAAAGTCAATGTAATATATTTACTTGTTATTGTATTAAAATGTTATACGAATTCAAGTAGTTGGGCGGGATGCAGAATAACAGCGTCAGCGCCACAGCGTTCAAGCTCGTCCTTGGTGCGAAATCCCCACAAAGCGCCTATTGCAACTGTTTTTGCGTTTTTGGCTGTTTCCATATCAACGCCGCTGTCACCAATAAAAATACATTCTTCAGGAGTCACACCCAGCGTATTCATAGCAATTTTTGTGCCGGTTGCATCCGGCTTTGTTGGCATACCGTCACGCTGTCCGATAATGCAGTCAAATCTATTGCCGAGCAAAGCCGGAATAATGGCTTTAGCGGCTGTTTCAGCCTTGTTTGTGACAACTGCGGTCTTGATATTCCTTGCTCGCAATTCATCTAATAAAGGCAGAATTCCGTCATATGGAGCGGTTTTGTCAAGTGAATGTATATTGTAGTATTCCATAAATACCGAAAGTGCATTATCAACATCGGATTTATCTCTTTTATCTTCGGGTAGGCAACGCTCCATTAATTTACGCATACCGTTGCCAACCATATACTTGTACTTTTCTGTTTCGTGGACGGGATAGCCGTAATGCCGCAACATATAGTTTGCGGCATCAGCTAAATCATCTAATGTATTTGTTAAAGTACCGTCCAGATCAAAAAGTACTGCTTTGATCTTATTCATTTAAAAAACACCTTTTTATTTATTATTTGTTCATCAATACCTGTTCCCATAGTTTTTCATAGTAACTGCGTACATCATCAGGCAGATCATAGAAGTATTCACATTTGATGCTGTCCTGATTTTTGGGATAAAGTATTTCACTGCCCTTGAGCGAATAGTTATCATTGTTTACAACAGAAGTGTTGGGAGAAGCATAGCGGATATATTCAGCATTGCTGAGCGCAATTTGTGTTTCACACATAAAGTTGATAAACATCATCGCAGCATCGTAATTCTTAACGCAGGAGGGAACGCAGATAGCATCAATAAATATGTTCACGCCCTCTTTGGGATAAACGAATGCAAGATCCTCGTTTTCCTCCATCATAGTTATGCAGTCACCTGCATAGTAGGGGGCAATAGCAGCATTTGAGCCGCCCATTTTATTGAATACTTCATCCATTACACGAGCCTGAAGCAGATCATTTTGATCAGTAAGCTTCTTTGCCGCTGTCTCCCAATCTGATTTGTCGGTAGTGTTTACACTCTGTCCAAGCAGGAACTGTGCTATTGCAAATGCATCACGGGGATTATTAAAGGTAAGTATATCACCCTTGTATTTTTCATTCCACATAATATCCCAGGAACCAACATCATCTTCGTCTACCATAGTGGTGTTGTAGATCATACCGACCATACCAACGCTGTAAGGAACGGTATATTTTTCTTCTTTATCATAATACTGCTTGGTATATCTTTCGTCAATATATTTGTAGTTCGAGATCTTGGAATAGTCAAGCTCATTTAACATTCCATCGTTTATCATACGGGCTATCATATAATCGGAGGGTATGATGATATCGTATGATACAGCACCGCTTTTTAGCTTTGAATACATAGATTCATTGCTGTCAAAGGTGTCGTAATTAACATCAATACCTGTAAGCTCAGAGAATGCGTCGATAACATCAAGCGTGCCTTCGCTTCCGTCTGAGATATATTCGCCCCAGTTGTAAATATTAAGCTCTGTACCTTCAAACTCTCTTGTGTATGTACCTTCAAGTGAGCTAAACAGTTCATCGTACTTTCCACTTGCTTTATCAAGCATTTTAAAACCGATTCCACCCAAAGCGATAAATATGCAAAGCACAACGCACATCACGCTGACCTTTGCCTTGCGTGTTGTGAAAAGCCGATCGAATGCATCGCTTATTTTGCCGGATATTTTAGCAAGAGCGCCGTTTCCAGAATTGCCTTTGTTATTCGACTTTGCCTGAACAAGATTAACTATGATAAGCAGTACCAGCACCGTGATAAATATGACGGATGACAGCGCATAAATATCAGGTTTTACAGTTTTTTTCGTAGTCTTGTTGTAGATAAGCAAAGGTAATGTCTGAAATCCTGTGCCGTTTGTGAAGTAGCTGATAACAAAATCATCAAGGGAAAGGGTAAAGGACATAATAAAACCCGATACTATACCCGATGAAATATTCGGCAGAACTACCTTAAAGAATGCGGAGGACGGTGTGCAACCGAGATCCTGTGCCGCTTCCGCAAGATGCTTGTCAGTCTGACGCAGTTTTGGCAGTACATTAAGTATTACATACGGCAGATTAAATGTGATATGTGCTATGAGTATCGTGTAGAAATTGAGATACGATGAGCTTTTCAGTGCTTGCCCGATAAATACAAACAGCAGCATCATAGATACACCGGTAACAACATCAGGATTCATCATCGGAATATTCGTTACTGTCATAATTCCGGATTTTGCTACACGGTTACGCATATTGAATATGCCTACTGCAGCGAGTGTACCGAGCAGCGTTGCAATTATAGCCGAAAGTATTGCCAGAATAAGCGTGTTTTTAAGAGCGGTCATCGTGGTACCGGAGGAGAATAGCTCCTCGTACCATTTCAACGAAAATCCTTCGAAGTTGTAGGTACTTTTTGAACTGTTGAATGAGAAGAATATCATTACCGCAAGCGGTGCATACAAAAATACAAACATCAGTACGGTGAAGAAACGCGATATAGCCTTCATACGATAATACCTCCGTCCTCATCGTCTGCAAAACGGTTCATAACTATCATACATATGAATATAACTATCATCAGCACAAAGGAAAGAGAAGCGCCTATATTATAGGAAAGCTTATCAAACCGCTGCTGAATGATATCACCGATCATAACCGTGTGAAGTCCGCCGAGCTTTTGCGAAATATAAAATGTGCTGACAGAAGGTACAAATACCATAGTAATTCCGCTGATAACTCCCGGCATACTAAGCGGAAGTATTACTCTTCTTAATTTCGATATAGTGTTTGAACCAAGGTCTTCTGCCGCTTCAAGCAATGATATATCTATCTTCTGCATTACGGTGTATATCGGCAGTATCATATAAGGCAGATAGTTATATACCATACCGAGGATCACAGCACCGGGTGTGCCTATCATCGTGACAGGCTCAATACCGAACAGACCTAAAAATGAATTAATGATTCCTGTTTTTTCGAGGATAGTAGTCCATGAATAGGTGCGTATAAGCAAATTCATCCACATAGGCAGCATAATAAGCATCATAACAAAACGCTGTGCGCCGGGTTTCATTCTACTCATACAGTATGCAACAGGATAGGCAAGTACAAGACATATAACGGTTGCTATTATTGCATACCAAAAGGAACGGAGCATAACGTCCTTATAATCTGCGATAGCCGCAAGATTTGACATCGTAAATGCACCGTTTTGATCGGTAAAGGTATAGTAAATTACTATTACCATCGGGATGACTATAAAAAGTGCCGCCCATACGATATATGGAGCGTTTAAAAGCTTGCGTGAAATATTTCTCATTATTCTTATTCCTCCGCAGGCTCGCTTAATTCATCAAGCTCGTCAGAATAAGAACTGTAATCACCGTAAAGACCGGAGTATTCCGATTTTTTCATAATATGTATAGCATCCGGCTCAATATAAAGACCTACTTCTTCGCCAACCTCGGAAAGATCGGTGGTCTGTATCATCCACTTAAAGCCATTGATATCAACAATTATTTCGTAATGTACACCGAGGAAGGTGACAGAGGTAACGATACCGGAAAGCATACCTTTATCAGGCGATACGATATCCACATCCTCGGGGCGGATAACTACGTCGACCGGTTCGTTTTCTGCAAAACCCTTGTCAAGACATTCAAAGGTCTTACCCTCCACGGTTACGGTGTAGTCTTTGTTCATAATACCGTCAAGAATATTTGATTCACCGATAAAGTCGGCGACAAAAGCGTTTTGCGGTTCATTATAGATATCGGTAGGCGAGCCTATCTGCTGGATCTTACCGTTATCCATAACAACGATGGTATCCGACATCGAAAGGGCTTCTTCTTGGTCATGGGTTACGAATATAAAGGTAATTCCAAGCTGCTTTTGAATGTTTTTAAGTTCGTTTTGCATATCTTTACGAAGCTTTAAATCAAGCGCTGCCAAAGGCTCGTCGAGTAAGAGCACTCTCGGTCGGTTAATAAGTGCTCTGGCAATCGCAACACGTTGCTGCTGACCACCCGAAAGTTTTGTAACGCTGCGCTTTTCAAAACCGGCAAGGTTTACGAGCTTTAACATTTCTTCAACACGCTGCTTTATCTCTGTTTTAGGCAACTTTTTAACATTCAGACCGAATGCAACATTGTCATATACATTGAGGTGCGGAAAGAGCGCATAACGCTGAAAAATGGTGTTCACATGCCTTTTGTAGGGCGGAACACCATTAATTTTTTCTCCGTCAAAAACAACTTCACCGCTGTCCGGCTCCAAAAAGCCTGCAACTATACGTAGCGTTGTAGTTTTTCCGCATCCGGAAGGTCCGAGCAGAGTAACAAATTCCTTGTCCTTGATGGATAGATTTACATTGTCGAGTACACGCTCACCGTCAAACTCGACAACTATGTTTTTTAACTCTATAATATTC
>JAXJVX010000356.1:0-5115 GCA_036308305.1 Acutalibacteraceae bacterium
GGTACTGTGTGTTGCATATAAATTTTCTAATGATAAAAACACTTCAAGCGGTTACACTTTTTGCGGCCTTATCGGCATAATGGATCCACCTCGCCCCGATGTAAAAGCCGCAGTTGCCACCTGCAAACGAGCAGGCATACGTACAATAATGATAACCGGCGACCATGCTATAACTGCATTATCGATTGCTAAAAATATCGGTATTGCAAGAAATACTGATACAGTCTACACCGGTGAGCAGCTCAATAAAATGAGTGATTCTGAATTCTCAAAATGCGTAAAGCATTGTAATGTCTATGCACGGGTCACTCCCGAGCATAAGATGCGTATAGTAAAGGCGCTTCAGAAATGCGGCGAAGTAGTTGCAATGACAGGTGACGGTGTAAATGATGCTCCTGCCCTATCAGCTGCGGACATTGGCTGTGCTATGGGCAAACATGGTACTGATGTTGCGAAATCTGCCGCCGATATGGTGCTGTGCGACGATAATTTTTCTACCATAGTTGAGGCAGTGCGTGACGGAAGAGGAATTTTTGATAACATAAAAAAAGCGGTACATTTCCTATTATCCTGCAATATTGGTGAGATATTGACAATACTTGCGGCATCGATATTCAATATACCTGTACCGCTTGCCGCAATTCAACTGTTATGGGTAAATCTTGTTACTGACTCCTTGCCGGCAATCTCACTCGGACTTGAACAACCCGAGCCCGATATAATGAAGCGGAAACCGATAAAGAAAAATAAAAGCTTTCTTTCCCCATCGGAGTTTATGGATATACTGCTTGAAGGCTGTATGATAGGTGCTGTTACACTACTCGGCTTTGTTATTGGCAACAGTATTATGAACGATATTATCACGGGCAGAACAATGGCATTCTGTATCCTAAGCATTTCTCAGCTGGTTCACGCCTTTAATGTGCGTTCATCACTTTCCGTATTACAAAACAGCGTTTATAGCAACAAGGTACTCTGCATATCCTTTCTACTTGGAATTGCAATGCAGACAGCGGTTACATCCGTTCCGTTATTATGTGGAATTTTTAAAACAACGCCTCTCAATGTGACACAATGGCTTATTGTAGCTGTTTTCAGCCTTATACCGCTGTTCGTTTGCGAAACGGTAAAGTTTTTTTCAAACCGAGGAAAAATATATTGACAAAAATAAGGTTATAATATATAATGTAATTGGTTAGCCGTGGCTAACCAATTATTTGACATTGTGGTTAGCATAGGCTAACTGGTATAAAGGAGAACTTAAATGAGTGTTGTAATTGTTGGCGGTAATGAATGTATGGAAAGAAGATATATTGATCTGTGCAAGGAATATCAATGTAAAGCTAAGGTATATGCAAAAATGACAAATGCGCTCAAGGATTTCGGAAGTCCTGACTTAATAGTTCTTTTCACAAGTACTATGTCACATAAGATGCTGCGTTCGGTAATGAATGAAGCAAAAAACAGGATCTAAATATTGCAAGATGCAGCAGAAGCTCAATATCAGCACTTAAAGATATTTTGCCTCAGCATACAAAAGGAGCTTGAATATGTCTGAAGAAATGATGATAATCCAATGCTCCCCCACCCTTGCCGGGCTTAAAACCGGCAGTATGTTCTGCTGTAAATACAAAAGCAAAAACGAGGTTTTGACTTCATTCGCTGTATGAATAAAAGACTGGTTCCTAAAGGGCTTCGTATGATTCCTTTGAAATGTGAAAATCAAAGGGTTGTTTTCTATGTATACCGACCGAAAAAATTAAAGAATGATCTTAATGATCATTCGGCGCAGCAAATTCTTCGTAACCTTGAATATCCGCTTGAATGTCCGCAAAAATGTGTAATAAAGCTGCAACAACGGCTTTGTGCTGCTGGCGGGTTTCCGCATGAGGTCGGATTGTTTTTAGGTTATCCGTCAGAGGATGTTGAAGGCTTTATCGCAAACAATGCTAAATGTGCAAAATGTGTCGGCTGCTGGAAGGTCTACGGAGATGAAGAAAAAGCCAAAAAGACTTTTGCAGCGTATAAAAAGTGTTCACTTATATATCTCGATATATATAAGAAAAGAAATTCAATTGACAAGCTTATAGTAAAAAGATAAAAACCGTAGCAGTTATTGTTTACTGCTACGGCTTTATTTTAAAAGAAGCTTATTTGGTTTGTTTCAGGCAATGTGCCGAAAGCACCGCATTCATTAAGGGTTTCCATTACTGTTTTAGAAACACCGGATTCTCTTTGAATGTCCTCCTGCGAAATGAATTTTCCGGAAGCCGCAGCTTTTTCGAGTGCTATTGCCGCATTTTCACCTACACCGTTGATAGACGAGAACGGTAATCTAATTTTCCCGTCTTCAAGTGCATAGATTTTAGCTTTTGACTTATACAGATCGACAGGTAAAAATTCAATACCTCTTGCAAACATTTCATTGACTATCTGCATAGTGGTAAAGGTGCCGTTGTCCTTTGCAGTGGCATCCTTACCCTTGAATTCGATCTCTCGCATTCGTTCCTTAACAGCTGCTCTGCCCTTCATAACTGTTGAGCCGTCCATATCCTCTCCGCGTACCGTAAAATATGCTGCATAGAATTCTATCGGACGATAGACCTTATACCACGCAAGACGCAAAGCCGATATCATATATGCTGCCGCATGAGCTTTCGGGAACATATATTTTATCTTAAAACAGCTGTCTATATACCAATCGGGGACATTATGCTTTTTCATTTCTGCAACCATATCCTCGGTAAGCATTTTTTTGGCTTTACCCTTACGGACGATCTCAGTTATCTTGAACGCAAGACCCTCTTCAAGCCCTTTGTTAATGAGATACACCATGATATTATCACGGGTACCGATAACCTCTGAAATGGTACAGGTGCCGTTATGAATAAGCTCTTGTGCATTGCCGAGCCATACATCAGTACCGTGAGATAGTCCCGAAATCTGTAACAGATCAGAGAAGTTTTTAGGCTGTGTTTCTTCAAGCATCTGCCGAACAAACGGTGTGCCAAGCTCAGGTAGCGACAATGTACCGGTATTAACGCCGATGTCCTCCGGTGTTACACCCAGTGCTTCCGTTGATACGAACAGGCTCATTACCTTTTCATCGCTCATTGGTACACTCATTACGGGAATACCTGTGTTATCTTCAAGATAACGGTATATAGTCGGCACATCATGACCGAGAATATCAAGCTTCAAAATAGTATCGTGAATCGAATGGAAATCAAAATGCGTAGTTATAATATCGCTGTTCATATCATCAGCAGGATGCTGAACCGGGCAAAAATCATATATTTCCTTATCCGCCGGAACTATGATCATACCCGCAGGATGCTGACCAGTGGTACGCTTGATTCCTGTGCATCCGTTGGTCATTCGTGCAATCTCCGCTTTGTTGAGATTAAGCCCACGCTCCTCGGCATATTTGCGTACATATCCGTATGCTGTCTTATCGGCAAGAGTACCGATAGTACCTGCTTTAAACACCTTACCGTCACCGAAAAGTGTTACGGTGTATCTATGTGCCGAAGACTGATACTCGCCTGAGAAATTAAGGTCAATATCAGGAACTTTATCTCCCTTAAATCCAAGAAAGGTTTCAAATGGGATGTTATGTCCGTCACGATGCAATTCTTCACCGCAAGCCGGGCACTTTTTAGGCGGAAGATCAAAGCCTGAATCATATTCACCATGAGTGAAAAATTCAGAATATTTACATTTTTTGCAGATATAATGAGCCGGCAAAGGGTTAACCTCTGAAATTCCCGCCGCAGTCGCAACATACGATGAGCCGACAGAGCCTCGTGAGCCGACAAGATAGCCGTGTGCATTTGAATCTGCAACAAGTTTTTGCGCCGAAACATACATGATCGAAAATCCGTTGTTGATAATTGAGTTAAGCTCTTTATCAAGACGTTTTCTTACAACGTCCGGAAGCGGAGTGCCGTACATTTCAGCAGCGGTACGCTCGCAGTCCTCACGCAAGCTTTCATCAGAGCCTTCGATTGTCGGAGGGTAACTGCCTTTTGGTATTGGACGGATATCCTCAATCATATCAGCAATAAGATTAGTATTTGTTACAACGATTTCTTTCGCCTTATCTTCGCCGAGATAACTAAAATCACGCAGCATCTCATCAGTTGTTTTAAGATAAAGCGGTGCTTGATTATCTGCGTCAGAAAATCCGTTTCCTGCTTGAATGATCGCTCTGAACTTTGCATCTTCTTTTCGCATAAAGTGAACATCACCTGTTGCTACAACGGGCTTGTTCAGCTTGTCTGCAAGTTTAATTATAAGCCGAACATGAGAATGAAGCTCCTCACTTGAGGACACGATTCCCTCACGAATCATAAATTCGTTGTTGCCCTCCGGCTGTACTTCAAGATAATCATAATATGATGCAATATCAAGCAGTTCGCCGAAGTTTTTGTTTTTCAGAATGGCTTTATATAGTTCGCCCTGTTCACAAGCAGAGCCTACAATAAGCCCCTCACGGTATTTGTCAAGCTCTGAACGCAGAATATGCGGAAACTTCTTTCTTCTACCAAAATAGTTTATCAAATGAGCATCTGAAACGAGCTTATAAAGATTACGCAGACCGGTATAATTCTTTACAAGTATAACTGTATGATATCGTTCAAGTGCGGTAAGATCGCCTCCGGCAAGAGAGGAATTTATACAGTCAACGCTGTGGCAATCACATTCACGCTTCAGTTTTTTGGACATACACAGGAATATCTCGCCAAGAACTCTCGCATCATCACAAGCACGGTGATGATTGAACTCTCCGAGTTTTAATGCATTTGCAACAGTATCAAGCTTGTGGTTTTTTAAATCGGGATAAAGCGACCGTGCCATTGGAACGGTATCTATATATGTTGGTGCAAAGTCAATTTTGCTTCGTTTTGCCGCTGCATTTATAAACGACATATCAAAATTCGCATTATGCGCTATAAGCACATTTGAGTTGCCGCAAAACTCAATAAACTGACGAAGTGCTTCCGCTTCCTTTGGCGCTTCCTTTACCATTTCATCGGTTATTCCGGTAAGCTCGACTATTTTAGCAGGTATAGGCATTTCGGGATTGACAAAGATATCAAACTCCTCTTTAAC
>JAXJVX010000357.1:0-3468 GCA_036308305.1 Acutalibacteraceae bacterium
CACATCGACAGTTTCAATAACATTTGCCGAAAGATAAGCATTTGTGCTCTTTGTGATGTAGTTGATGCCGTTTTCAGCCTTTGCAAAACCGTCAAAGGTTTCAAACTTGTTTGTATCTCTGCCGCTTGAAAAGCCGAAATTCTTGAATAAATCAAAATCAGCCGATTCATCAATACAACTTACATTGAATTTGCCTGTTTTCATAATCATATCGGTTGTATGATTTGATTTATTGACCGTAACTGAAATTTTTACAGGAGTTGATGTAACCTGCATTACGGTATTGATGATACAGCCGTTCTGTTTGCCGTTTTCACAGGCTGTAAGCACGAATAAACCGCAATTTATGTTGTATAAAGCACTAATATTCATAAATACCTCCTGAATAATTAGTAGGTTTTACCAATTCAATTATATTTTATACCGTAGTGAATGTCAATACTTTAATAAACATTATGCTCAGAATTTTTATATTTATACAAAAACAGCTCCCCTCGGAAGGGAGCTGTCTGAACATAATCAGTATATCAATTTATTAACGGTCGGGAAATAAAGTTATAAAAGTATAAGTCTGTCTGCCCGAACTAAAATTAATCAAGATATGCCGCACCGATGATACCTGCATCGTTACCGAGTGTGCAGGTGCAAATCATTGTCTGCTTGTCATTGTGCTTTGTGTAACGCTCACGCTCAACAACTGCACGAAGCGGTGTGAGGAGGTTTTCGCCCTGATTTGAAATTCCTCCACCGATGCAGAGAATATCAGGCTGGAAAATATTGATGATATTTACAAGTCCGCAAGCGAGATAGCCGATATACTCTTCAACAACTGCCTTTGCTGTCGGATCGCCGTCCTTCATTGCGTCAAATGCAGTCTTTCCGCTTACCTTGTTGATGTCACCGTCGCAAAGCTTGAGCATATAGCTGAATTCAAGCTTTTCAGAAAGTATCTTCTGCTTTGTGAGATTGATAAGACCTGTTGCAGAAGCGTATGTTTCCCAACAGCCATGTCTGCCGCAGGCACATTCTTTGCCGTCTTTAACGATAACCATATGGCCAAGCTCAGCACCTGCAAAGTTTGAACCGCTGTAAATCTTGCCGTCAATGATAATTCCGCCGCCTACACCTGTTCCGAGTGTGATTGCAACGGCATTTTTTGCGCCTTTTGCGCTTCCTGCGAGGTATTCACCGAGCGCAGCCGCATTTGCGTCGTTCTCAATAATTACCTTTGTGTTTAGTCTTTCCTCCATCATCTTTACAACTTCCCAGTTGTGGAAGAAGAGGTTTGCTGAATATTCTATTACACCTGTCTTTGGGTTTACCGCACCCGGTACACCTATTCCGACGGATTCGATATCATCCATTGTGATTTTTGCTTTTTCTACTGCTTTTTTAGCTACTTCTGCCATACTGTCGCAGATTTCGCTCTCGGGACGTGGAACTGCTGTTTTGCAGGACGCTCTTGCTACGATTTTGTAGTTTTTGTCAACTACGCCTGCAACGATGTTTGTTCCGCCAAGGTCAATGCCGAGTCTGTACATATGAGCACTTCCTTTTTGAATATATTTTAACTTGTAAAACGGACGCTATTAATCTGAACAATCAAATTAGTTGCAATTATATGAATAGTTAGGTGCTTCCTTAGTGATCTGAATATCATGCGGATGGCTTTCACGAAGACCTGCGCCTGAAATGTGAACAAACTTAGCCTTAGCGTGGAGTTCCTCGATTGTAGCGCAACCTGTGTAGCCCATACCTGCACGCAGACCGCCCATAAGCTGGTAAACTGTATCAGAAAGAAGACCCTTGTAAGGAACACGACCTTCAACGCCTTCAGGAACAAACTTGTTGTTTGAGCTCTGGAAATATCTGTCTGAGCTGCCCTTACCCATAGCTCCAAGACTGCCCATACCACGGTAAACCTTGAACTGTCTGCCCTGATAGATCTCGTTTTCTCCCGGACTTTCTTCACAACCTGCAACGAGTGAACCTACCATTACAACACTGCCGCCTGCTGCAAGAGCCTTAACGATGTCACCGCTGTACTTAACACCGCCGTCTGCGATTACAGGGATACCGTACTTTGAAGCTTCGCTTGCTGCGTCATAGATAGCAGTGATCTGAGGAACACCGATACCTGCAACGATTCTTGTTGTACAGATAGAACCGGGTCCGATACCAACTTTGATTGCATCTGCACCGGCATTGATGAGTGCCTTAGCAGCTTCTGCTGTTGCGATGTTTCCTGCGATAAGCTGGAGATCAGGATAAGCCTTCTTAACCTTTGCAACTGAATTTACAACATTTGAATTGTGACCGTGTGCAGAGTCAAGAACCACAACGTCAACACCTGCTTCAACGAGAGCCGCAACTCTGTCGAGAACATCTGCAGTTGCACCGATAGCGGCACCGCAGATAAGTCTGCCCTTGTCGTCACGAGCTGAGTTAGGATACTGAACGCTCTTCTCAATATCCTTGATTGTGATAAGTCCTTTAAGACTGCCGTCGTTTCCTACGATAGGAAGTTTTTCGATCTTATGTCTGCGGAGAATTTCCTGAGCCTCTGAAAGAGTTGTGCCTACAGGAGCAGTTACAAGATGCTCGTGTGTCATTACAGCAGAGATAGGCTGTGCAAAGTCCTCGGCAGTCATAAAGCGGAGGTCACGGTTTGTGATGATGCCTACAAGCTTGCCGTCACGACAAATCGGAACACCTGAAATCTTGTATTTGCCCATAAGGTTGTCGGCATCTCTTACTGTATTTTCAGGAGCGAGGAAAAACGGATTTACTATTACGCCGTTTTCACTTCTTTTTACTCTGTCAACCTGATCAGCCTGACGTTCGATTGGCATATTCTTATGAATAATGCCCACACCGCCTTCTCTTGCAATTGCAATAGCCATATCAGTTTCGGTTACTGTATCCATTGCGGCTGTCATTAAAGGTGTGTTGAGCTTGATTTTCTTTGTAAGATGTGTTGAAACATCTACGTTTTTCGGCTCAACATCAGACTCTCCCGGTATAAGAAGAACGTCGTCAAAGGTAAGTCCTTCCTTGCCGAATTTTTCGTTGTAATTAGTATTCAGCATAATTTTCCTCCATTTTACAAATTTTTATAAATTTATTATTATCCTTTATTATATCAAAAGCACTTGAGTTTCGCAATAATTATTTTGTTTTTTTGAACGATTTTTGAAAATTTTTATTCAGTTTAATTTATGGCTTGATTTGTCTATTGACATTGTTGTTTTTAGATTATAAAATTATAGATAATTTAAAGTAAATTGAGGTTAATAATATGAAAAAAATTCTTTCAATTATACTTGCCTGCAGTGCAATTCTTGCATTTTCGGGTTGTGGAAATAATTCCGAAAATTCAGCGACAACACCTGACGAAACTGCTTCTGCGGTTGAAGAAAGTGTTCAGCAGACAGACGACAACAAAGCTGATTTGCAGGCACTTCATTC
>JAXJVX010000358.1:0-7554 GCA_036308305.1 Acutalibacteraceae bacterium
ATGTTAATCTTATCTCCTACTCCGAATACAGCAAAGATAGCAAGGAGAATTCCTACAAGTCCTTCTCCGGCAATCATTCCGGAACAGAAGAGGATTCCGCTTCCAGCATCTGAGTTAGCATCAGACTTTCCTTCTTTTGCGTTGAGCTTGTCAACGAAGAGACGAACGAGTCCTCCAAGCATGATTGTTGAGCTAAGCTCAAGTGGAAGATATAATCCGATTGCTACCGGTAATGCTGAGATTCCAATTACCTCAAATGCAATTGCAATAAATGCTCCGATGAATACGAGTGCCCATGGAAGATCTCCTCCCATAACACCTTCAACAATCATCTTCATAAGTGTTGCCTGTGGAGCAGCAAGCTGTTCTGAACCAAAGCCCCATGCATTGTTAAGTAATACTAATACTCCACCAATTACAAGTGCAGAAACAATTGTACCAATAATCTCCCCAATCTGCTGCTTTTTAGGTGTTGCTCCTAAGATGTAACCGGTCTTAAGATCCTGTGATGTATCACCTGCCATAGCTGCCACGATACAAATGATTGAACCAATTGCGATAGCGCCCTGCATTCCGTGAGCACCTGTATCACCTGTAATCTTAAGTAAGAATGTTGCAATAAGTAATGTTGCAATAGCCATACCTGATACAGGGTTGTTACTGCTTCCTACCAAGCCTACCATTCTTGATGATACAGTTGCAAAGAAGAAACCGAATACAACAACTATGACCGCACCGATAAAGGATACGGGAATAGCCGGAACGAGCCATACTGCAACGGTAAGTATTGCAAGAGCGATAATAACTACTTTAAGGCTGATGTCCTGTGCCGTGCGCTCGCTGCCTGCGGCGCCTGCGCCCTTCATGCTCTTCATTGCTCCTGTAAAGGTGCGTACAATAAGCGGTAGTGATTTGATAAGGCTGATAATACCGCCGGCCGCAAGTGCACCTGCACCAATATAGCGGATATACGAGCCCCAGATAGCACTTGCACCGCCCTCGGCAAACATAGTACCGATAGTTTCGGTGCCGGGGTACATCACGGTGTTTTCACCGAAAAGTACGATAAGCGGAATTATTACAAGCCAGCTAAGACAGCCGCCTGCAAACATATAAGATGAAATTCTTGGTCCGCAGATATAGCCAACGCTCATAACAGCAGGGTATATCTGTGTACCGATAGCACCTGCAAATCCTTTTACGGCAAAGGTGATCTCTCCGGCAACTGCTTTAAGTCCGTCGATAACGAACTTGAAAATAGCAGCGATTCCCATACCCGCAAAAACGGTAGATGCGTTTGAGCCACCGTCTTCACCGGCAAGCAGTACCTCTGCGCAGGCTGTGCCTTCGGGATAAGGCAGCGTACCGTGCTCCTTTACGATAAGCGCATTACGAAGCGGCACCATAAAGAATACGCCGAGAAGACCTCCGAGAAGTGCAATAAGAGTGATCTCGATCATGTTTGGCTTGTCCATCAACCCTTCAGATGCCCACAAAAAGAGTGCAGGAAGCGTGAAGATAGCACCTGCGGCAAGTGACTCGCCTGCGGAGCCGACTGTCTGTACGATGTTGCTTTCAAGAATTGAGTTTTTTCGCATAATAACACGAATAACGCCCATTGCAATAACTGCGGCAGGGATGGAAGCGGAAACCGTCATTCCGACACGCAGACCGAGGTAAGCATTCGCTGCACCGAAAATTACCGCAAGCAACACACCCATTACAATGGATGTAACGGTAATTTCGGGAGTGATCCTTTCCGCCGGGATATAAGGCTTAAAGTCTTGTTTGTTTTCCATTAAAATCTCCATTCCGTCACAAAAGCGACTAAATTTTCCACTTGATATTCAAGCATTATGTGCATTATAACACATAATGCAAGATTAATCAATCATTTTATAATTTGGTAAATAAGCAAATGCAAATTTTTCGTGAACAACAGTTGAAATGAATTTATTTTTAATGTATAATAAAGTGATTACATTTATGTTAAAATTCGATAGGAGTGAAATAAGTGACAAAGGGCTATCTTGATAATGCCGCAACAACCGAGCTTATCCCTTGCGTAAAGGACGCAATAGCAACATCGCTTGATATGTTCGGCAATCCTTCATCACTTCATTCTATTGGATATTCAAGCGAAAAGCTTATCAGCTCCGCAAAGGTCGAAATTGCGAAAAGTCTTAAATGCCGTGAGGATGAGCTTATATTCACTTCCGGCGGCAGCGAGGCAGATAATCTTGCTGTGCTCGGTGCGGCAGAGGCAATGCACCGCAGAGGAAACCGTGTTGTGACAACTGCCGTTGAACATTCAGCAATTCTCGGAGCTATGAAGGAGCTTGAAAAACGGGGCTTTGAGGTTGTGTATATAAATCCTGGCTCTGACGGCAGTATTACGCTGTCAGATATCGAAGCTGCAATAGATGAAAAGACCGTGCTGGTAAGCGTGATGTACTGTAATAATGAAACCGGCGCAATATTTCCGGTTGACAAGCTTAAAGCGGTTATCAGAAAAAAAGGCTCGCCGGCACTTCTGCACTGTGATTTTGTGCAGGGCTACGGAAAGTATACGCTTATTCCTGAAAAAGCCGGAATTGACCTTGTATCGATCTCGTCACATAAAATACATGGCCCTAAAGGCGTGGGCGCTTTATACATTAAAAAAGGTGTGCGTATCCTGCCGCAGATACACGGCGGAGAGCAGCAAGGCGGCATCCGTCCGGGAACAGAGCCGCTTAATCTGATAGCCGGATTTGGCGCTGCGGTAAGAGAGATAAATAACCGCAGTCTTGTTACAGACGAGCAAGCGGTGTTGAGGATAAAACAGTATATAACAGATAAGTTATGTGACTGCGAAGACATCGCCATCAATTCACCCAAAAATGGCAGCGCCTATGTTCTTAACCTGTCCGTTCTTGGAATACGCAGTGAAACAATGCTGCATTTTCTTGAAGCGAGGGGAGTTTACATCTCCTCCGGTAGCGCTTGTGCAAAGGGCGCACCGAGCCATGTTCTTAAAGCAATGGGACTTAACGCTCGCCGTGCTGATTCAGCTATACGCATCAGCTTTTCAAGATACAGCACTTACGAAGATGTCGATATGCTGATTGACGGTATAAACGAAGCGAGAAAGTCACTTATCCGTGCAAAATAGGAGACAAAAATGAAAGAAATAATTCTTGTAAAAAACGGTGAGATCGCCTTAAAAGGACTTAACCGTTCAACATTTGAAAATATACTTATTAAAAATATCCGCCATGCGCTCTCGCCCTGTGGCAGAGTGATCGCAGGCAAGGCACAGTCCACCATCACTATTCGTCCCGATAGTGACGATTTTGATATGGATGAGGCAGATCGCCGTATGAAAAAGGTATTCGGAATTGCCGCATATTCCCGTGCATGCGTTGCCGAAAAGGATATGGCAGATATACTTGCCAAAGTTCCGGTTTATCTGGCTGAAAAACTGCAAAATGCCCGTACCTTTAAGGTTGAGGCAAAACGGTCGGATAAAAAATTTGCGCTTAACAGTCCTGAGATATGTGCAACTGTCGGCGGTGAGATACTATCGAAATTCCACCACCTTAAAGTAGATGTGCACAACCCCGAGATCACAGTTTATGTTGAGATTCGGGACACGGCGGCGTATATTCATGCCGACCAGACAAACGGCGCAGGCGGTATGCCTTCAGGTAGCGGCGGCAAGGCGGCGGTGCTTATCAGCGGCGGTATTGATTCACCTGTAGCTGCGTGGATGATGGCAAAACGCGGTGTTGAACTTTGTGCGGTGCATTTTGCAAGCCCTCCCTACACAAGCGAACGTGCCGAAGAAAAGGTGAAAAATCTTCTCAGAATCGTAAGCGAGTACTCAGGTCCTATCCACTATGCAAGCGTTCCGTTTACAAAAATTCAGGAGCATATTGCAAGATACTGTCCTGACGATCTTACAACGCTAATAATGCGCCGATATATGATGAAGCTTTCAAGTGTTATCGCAAAGAAAAACGACTGCGATGCACTTATCACGGGCGAGAGTATAGGCCAGGTAGCAAGCCAGACTATGAAAGCGCTTGCCGTTACCGATGATGCTGCCGATATGCCGGTATTCCGTCCCTTGATCGGTATGGATAAAGAAGAAATAATCCGTATCTCAAGAAAGATAGGCACATTTGAAACATCTATCGAGCCGTATGAGGATTGCTGTACTGTGTTTACTCCGAAGCACCCTCGTACCCGTCCTAAGCTTGATGTTGTAAAAGCGGCAGAGCTTTTTGAGGATTGGGAAGAGCTTTGCAAAGAAGCGCTTGAAGGTGTAAAATACGAAAAGATCACATTCTGATTTTAATTTGAGAGGAACAGTATTATGAACGCTGAAATTATTTGTGTCGGCACAGAGCTGCTGCTCGGCGACATACTTAATACCAATGTGCAGTTCTTATCCCGCCAGCTTGCGGCAATGGGCATAAATGTTTACTATCAGACCTCGGTGGGTGATAATCCCGAAAGGCTCACAAGCGCCCTTGAGA
Source organism: Acutalibacteraceae bacterium (assembly GCA_036308305.1). Taxonomy (GTDB): domain Bacteria; phylum Bacillota; class Clostridia; order Oscillospirales; family Acutalibacteraceae; genus RUG11462. Next base: position 4,524 of record JAXJVX010000358.1, read on the forward strand.
TCGCAATTGAGCGCAGCAACCTCATTATATTCACAGGCGGTCTCGGCCCTACTAAAGATGATATCACCGTAAAAACCGTTTGTGATGCTATCGGCTATGAGCTGTATGAAGACAGCGAAGCAAAAAGCCGCATAATATCATATTATAACAAGCTCGGCAAAGAAATGCCGGAAAACAATTTGAAGCAGGCACTGCTTCCTCAAGGCTCAACTGTTTTTTATAACAGCTGCGGTACTGCTCCGGGCGCTGCAATAGAATGCGGCAATCAGGCTATAATCTTTCTGCCCGGACCTCCCAAAGAAATGCAGACTATGTTTAATGAAAGCGTTGCACAATATCTTACAAAATTCAGCGATGGTGCTATTAAATCCACATTTTTAAACATATTCGGCATCGGAGAATCAAAAGTGGATGAGCTGATAGCTGATCTGCTCGGCAGTAAAAATCCCACCGTTGCACCGTATGCAAAGGATGGCGAAGTAACTCTGCGTATCACCGCAAAGGCGCAAACACCTACGGCCGCAGATGCACTTTGTCAAGGTATGATAAAAGAATTAAGATCCCGTTTCGGTACTGCCGCTTACGGCATTGACGGTGAGACGCTGCAATCGGTAGCAGTAGGTCTGTTAAAGGAGAAAGGGCTTACCCTTGCAACCGCCGAATCCTGCACCGCAGGCTATATTTCAAAACGAATCACCGATGTGCCCGGCTCATCGAGCGTATTCTTAATGGGCGTTACAACATATTCAAATGAGAGCAAAACGAACGAGCTTTCGGTCGATGCAGAGCTTATCAAAGAACACGGTGCTGTATCAGCACCCGTTGCAGCAGAAATGGCAAAGGGTGTGCGTCGTAAGGCAGGCACGGATATCGGTATCAGTATCACCGGTATCGCAGGTCCTGACAGCGACGGTACTGATAAACCGGTCGGGCTTTCATACATAGGTCTTGCTGATAAAAACAATGTATATGTTATTGAAAGCCGCAAAGGCTCAGATCACGACAGAGAATATATCCGCTATGCATCCGCTTCAGAAGCGATAAATATGCTGCGTGAGTATCTGCTGACAGCGTCGCAGACTCCGCATTTCAGCGGTTTGATAAAATTGGAGGAAAATTCACAAATGGCATTGAATGAAGAAAACAACAATCAAGAGCTTTCTCAGGATAATGTTCTTGACGATATTCTGAAAAAAGACGAGCCTGAAATCGTTAAAACTGATGAATATGTTTCTGAATTACAGAAATTGATCGACAATAAGCTTTCTGTGGAGGACGAGGCAGAAGTCGCTGAACCGTTGCCTGTATTTCCGGAACTTGATTTTGATTCAGTAGCCGCTGATACTTCTGAAGAAACAGAACAGCCTGCGGTTTCTGAAGCTTCCGAAGCAGGCACATTTGAACAAATATCGTATGACGATGAAAAGCCGCTTGATATAGATGACGGTGCTGAGTTGTTTTCAGTAGCGCAAGCCGAAATAACTGATGAAAATGAAGATACAGCAACATCAGCCGTTGAAAGCGGAGAGAAGAAAAAGAATGCTTTTATACGCTTCCTTTCCTATCTGTTCCCCGTTAAAGGCGATACGAGAAGAGAAATCATCAGAAAGCTTATATTCCTTGTTGCAATTGTTGCGCTGATCGTGGCGCTTTCACAGATAATCTGGTATTATCTTGATCCGGTGATCGCACAAAAGGTAATTGATGATACCCGTGCGACATATCATGAGGAGAATAATGACTCAAAGTTCCTTGATCTGCTTGAGATAAATTCCGATACTGTCGGCTGGATAACTATTGACGGTACCGGCATCGACTATCCTGTTGTTCAGACGGATGATAACGATTACTATCTCAATCATGGCTTTGATCGAAGCTGGACTTCGGTAGGAACGGTGTTCCTTGATAAAAACTGCAATATCGGCTCGCTTGACGATCCCGAATCCGAAACAACAAATTTAATACTGTACGGCCACCATACACGAAGCAAAACGATGTTCTCCGAGCTTGTAAATTACAAGGATCTTGATTATTATAAGGAGCATCCTATCATCACCTTCGATACTCTTTATAAGGACAGCGAGTGGAAGATCGTGGCTTGTATGCTCACAAATGCTTTCTCAAATCAAGATAACGGTCAGGTATTTGCGTACAACACTCCCGAATTTTCAGACGATACCGCATTCCTCACATGGGTGGAGGAATGTAAGCTCCGCAGCATCATTGATACAAATGTTGATGTTGTTGCAGATGATACGGTGCTGACATTGCAGACCTGCGCTTACGATTTTACCGAGGCAAGAATGGTTATCGTTGCGCGCCGTGTGCGTGACGGTGAAAGTGCTGAAGTAGATGTTGAATCAGCAACTGTAAACAGCGATTGTAAATATCCGCAGGCTTGGTACGATAAATACGGCGCATACAACCCGTATGCCGACGGATACACGCTTCCTGAGATCACAGCGGCTAACGGCAGTGTTATTGTAACTGAGGCGGTAGTTGTTCCCACATCCACCCACGCAAGAACTTTACCAAACACGGTGTTCGAGGATGACGATGATGTCAATAATGCAAACAACTACCAACCCAACAATAATCAGAATAATAACAATGCTAATGCGGCAGCTAAACCTAACATAACGCAGAATAAAACGCAGGCGGCAACCAACAAAGCAACAAGTGCAAAGCCTTCCGGCGGCAATGTGAGCACAACAACTAAAGCGCCTGCCGTCCAGCAGACGACTGCTGCAGTTGCAACACCGACACCGACTGAACCTGCTGCTGATACAACAGCAGCTCCCGATACACCGTCGGGAAGCGATGAAGATACTCCAACACAAGGATCAGACGATGACACACCTACTTCAGGTGAAATTGAAGAGCCTGCTACCGAAGCACCTGCGGCTGATGAAGAGACCGAGCAGTAATATGCCCAACAAATCAACAAAAATAAATCTGCTTGTTTGTGAAAACCTGCACGGCAAGCAGATTTATCTTTTTTTAAAAAAGCATTATAAGCATTGCACATTCC